>JANODS010000506.1:0-3836 GCA_031412835.1 Acidobacteriota bacterium
CATTTCGGGGCTGGCACCGATGAGCTGTTCTTCGCCCAACTGGAGAAGGAACTCGTAGGGCGAGGGGCTGGCTTGTTGGATGCGTTGAAAGAGAACGGACGGCTTTTCGGCGTAGGGGGTGGAGAAGGTTTGGCGGAGGACGACTTCATAGTAGTCGCCGATCTTCATGCGGGCGCGAACTTTGTCGACGTTGGCCATGTATTCGGCCGGGGTGTGGTTGCTGGATACCGGGGCCGGGGGGAGCGTGGGGGGGGCGGGAACAGCGGCGGCTTCGGCGGGGAGATCGACCGTGGTCAGGCTGCCGTGGGTGAAGTCGTATTGGTAGCGTTCGATGGCTTCTTTCTTCCGGTCGACGTAGAAGATGCTGTCGCAGAAGAAGAGATGGAGATCCTTGCGGTCGCCGCGGGGTAGGCGGAGGGTGATGGGGTCGAACTGGAAGAGCAGGTCGTAGCCGAAGGCACCGACGAAGGAGAGGCGCGAATCTTCGGGGTGGCGGAACTCTTCGACGATGGCGCGGAGGATGGAGAAGACGGAGGGCTGTTTGGAGCGCTCTTCTTCGGGGAAGGAGTCGGGGAGAGGCTTGAGGGTGCCGAGGAGGCCGGTGGGGGTGACGGCGAGGGAATCCCAATGGGGATGGTCGGCCAGGAACTGAGCGAACATCTGGCAGAGGACGGCGCCGCGACGGTTGAGGGCTCGGAATTCGATTTTTCGTCCCCAGGCTACGACCTCGAGGGGTGGTTTCATCGATGCGATGTCCCATCGAGAATACCGCCCGGGATACTCGTATCCCGAGGAAAGATAGAAGCCGCGAAAGCGGTCCAGGTCCTGAAGCAAACTACGGAGGCCCTTTTTGTAGGGGACCTTGCTCAGGTTCCTGGTGACCGCGATGCCGCTTTTGGTTTCGTAGCGGAGTAGTGGCATGGAACCCTTAGAAATAAAGGTTTAGGATAACATGCGGCTTCAGTCGACTTCCCAGAGGAGGAGTTGGAGTTGGCCTTGCCGTTCGAGGTGGAGGGCGACGACTTGGCCGTGGGCGAGGTTGGCGGTCTTGTCGCGGAGGTCGGCGACGCTGCTGACGGGGGTGCCGTTGATTTCGTAGATGACATCGCCTTGGAGCAGGCGGTTTTCATCGACGGCGAGATCGAGGAGAAGGCCGGCGACGACGGCCCCGCGAAGACGACGGAGGGGCCCGAGAATGGGGGTTACTTTTTCGTCGAGGTCGACGGCGAGGAGGCCGAGTTTTGCGACGCGGGACGATTCGCCCTGGAGGAGGCCGACGATGCGGTCGGGGTCACGGGGGCGTTCGAGGACGGCGACGCGTTTTTCGAGTTTTTGACCGGCGCGGAGGATTTCGAGGGTGATGGTTTGGCCGGCTTGGCGATAGATGTTGACGCCGACTTGGCGGGCGTTTTCGATGATTTTGCCGTTGAGAGTGAGGATGATGTCTTTGGGTTCGAGGCCGGCGGCGGCGGCGGATCCATCGGCGGAGACGTCGGCGATGATGGCACCCCAGTCGCGGGGAAGTTTGAGGGCATCGGCGAGGAGGGGCGTGATGGTTTGGGCGACGATGCCGATTTGACCGCGCCGGACGCGGCCAAACTCGCGGACTTGTTCGTAGACGGCACGGACGATGTTAGACGGGGCAGCGAAGCCGACGCCTTCGTTGCCTCCGCTTTGGGAGAGGATGAAGGTGTTGATACCGACGAGGCGGCCTTCGGCGTCGACGAGGGGTCCGCCGCTGTTGCCGGGGTTGATGGAGGCGTCGGTTTGGATGTAGACCATGGGGTCATCGGGTCGGACTTGCCGGGCGACGGAGCTGACGACGCCCATGGTGACGGAGTTTTCGAGGCCGAAGGGACTGCCGAAGGCAAAGACGATCTGGCCTTGGCGGAGCTTGTCGGAATCGCCGAAGGAGAGGGTGGGAAGCTTCGAGCCGGGGATTTTGAGGATGGCGATATCGGTTTCGCGGTCGAGGCCGACGACTTCGGCGGGGACGAGTTTTCCGGAGGGTTTGAGGAGGCTGTGGCCGGGGGAGGTATCTTCCGACGCTTGGGGAAGGAGGACTTGGACGCGCCGGGCACCGCCGATGACGTGGGCGTTCGTGAGGATGTAGCCGGAGGGGTCGACGATGACGCCGCTGCCGCTGCCACGGGCGGAGCGGAGGAGATTGCCGGGGCCGTCGGCGGCGGAGCCGAAGCCGCGGGTGACGATTTGGACGATGGCGGGGTCGACTTGATCGACGAGATCTTCGAACTGGCGGCTCAAACCGCGCAGGGCGGGGGAGGGTTGGCCGAAAAGAGGCAATGCGAGGGCCAGGAGGGCGAGAATTCGGAACATGCCATAGTGTAGGCAATTTGAGGTCCGGAACCGTATGATGGGGAGATGCTTGGTCGATTCGGGGGGCATTGGTAGTGGAATTGCAGCAGCTTCGATATTTTTTGGCGGTCGCTCGAACGGGGAGTTTTGTGCGAGCGGCGGAGGAGGAGGGGGTGGCGCAGCCGTCGCTTTCGCTGCAGATTAAGCGGCTGGAAGCGGGGTTGAAAGTGCCGCTGTTTGATCGGTTGGGGCGAGGGGTGAAGTTGACGCGGTATGGGGAGCAGTTGCGGGTTCGGGCGGAGGAGATTCTGCGTCAGGTGACGGAGACGGAGAAGCAACTGGCGAGCTTGCAACGGGAGGATCGAGGACGGCTGACGGTGGGGGTGATTCCGACGGTGTTGCCGTATGCGATGGCGAGGCCGTTGGCGATGTTTCGGGAGCAGTTCCCGCTGGTGGATTTGGATATACGGGAGTCGACGACGGAGAAGTTGATTGAGGGGCTACGGAGTGGGCAGGTGGACGTAGCGATATTGGCTTTGCCGTTGAAGCAGCCAGAGGTTGTGTGTAGTGAGTTGTTTCGGGAGGCGTTGCTGGTGGCGGTGCCGCTGGATCATCCGTTGGCGGAGGTGAGCGCGCTGGCGTTGCCGCAGTTGTCGAGCGAGCGGATGTTGTTATTGCGGGAGGGGCACTGTTTGCGGGACGATGTGTTGACGGTTTGCAGTAGTGCGAAGGTGAAATTTCAGCAGATCTTTGAGAGCGACCATTTGGCGAGCATTTTTTCGTTGGTGGCGAATGGGTTTGGGATTAGTATTGTTCCGGGGTTGTCGGCTCCGGAGGCGTTGCATTGTAAGCTGGTGCCGCTGGAGCCGAAGGCGGCGCGTCGGATTGGGTATGCGCAGGTGCGGGGGCACCATGCGTTACCGGTGCAGAAACGGTTTATCGAGTTCCTGCGGAAATGGAAATGGTAAGGTATGATGAAGGGGTTGCAAGGCGCTGAGCGGGAGTAATTCAGTGGTAGAATGCCAGCTTCCCAAGCTGGACGTCGTGGGTTCGAATCCCATCGCCCGCTCTGAACGTAAAACACATCCGAACGCTAAGTTAAGCGTACCTGCCTGAGTGGGCAGAGCGGAACAAAAGACCCGAGTTATCCTGAATCGTTCAGGGTAGCGCAGCTTTTGGAGCCGCCATGCCCCGCCCCAAATCCGACGTCCCCGGCTACCGCCTGCACAAACAATCCGGCCGCGCCTACGTGGCGCTAGATGGAAAACAAAAGCTCCTTCCAGGACGGTTCGACTCCACCGTGAGCCGTGCCGCTTACGACCGTCTCGTCGGGGACTACCTAGCCAACGGCCGCGTCCTACCAATTGACGTGTCGGCCGGCCCGACAATCACAATGATCATCGGCGCCTTCAGGACGTGGGCGAACAAGACCTACGTTAACGCGGACGGCAAACCGACTGGCGAGGCGGCGAACTATCGCTTCGCCCTCCGCCCGCTCCGGCGGCAGTACGGGAAGGAGG
>JANODS010000507.1:0-2367 GCA_031412835.1 Acidobacteriota bacterium
CCCGCCCAGATCTCCTCCCGCGGTCGATCCAGTAACTTCGAAAAGTAAACCAACTTCGGCTCGTTGACTAACTTCCAACCCACCCAGGTGGCACCCGTCATCACCAGCCCCCCGCCCAACACCAACCGCAACCGCGGCGTAAACCCCATCCCGATCACCGCGCCAGCCAGCGCTCCCCAAATCGCCCCCTTCAACCCCAAACCCAGAAAGCCCCACCAAAAGGTTTCGGCCTTGACGATGAACCCCACTGTCTGCCCATACGTCATCTCCCCGCCGAATCCCACGCCCACCGCCCCAAACGCCGCGAGCATCGTCCAATCCCTTCGCGGGTAGAGCACCGCCAGCGTCAACACCACCATCGCGCCCGGAATCATTGCCCCGAAAGGCCCCCCTCCGATAAACCCGCGCAGCCCCCAACCCAACATCATCGTCACCGCGGGCAGTAAGTACCGATACCTATCTTCAAGCGTTCTAGAGTTCACCGCCATAGCATAACCCGTATTCGATCTACGCTAACGGGAGAGGAGATCAATAGCGATGCAAACGCTCGGGCTCTCCGATTCAACCCCAAACCAACCCTCGGCTTCTGGGAACTCTTCCGCCCCAACCTGACCACCGAACCGGGTGCTCATTCGACCTGCCATTCCGCTTCTCGAGCCTGCTACATCATCGCCGGGTTCACCTCCATCGCAGCGTTTTTCATGGGATGGCTCGAGCTCGTCGACGCCTCTCTATTCGTCATCATCGGCTGTGGCATCGGAAACCTGTCGCGCACCGCCGCCATCTTGGGATTACTACTCTACCTCCACCATTTGGGGAAATCGGCGAACACGCTCCCCCCGCCCTACTTCGTCCCGACCAGCAAGCCCTAAAGAGTTTCGCCCCTTCGCCCGAATAGATAAGGATGGACCTCGGGGCGAAAAAGGATCTGCGGTGGCTGGCCCTGAGCTTATGCCTAGCCGCGTTCGTCGTCACCTGGCTGCCCCGCCTCTTCTGGGGACTTTGGACCGATGAAGCCGCCACATTCTGGATGGCCTGCGAAGGCTGGCAGGAGTCTATCCGGCGAGTCGCCCTCTTTCCTGGCCAATCGAACCTTTACAGTCTGATAGAGTCTTTCGTTACCTGGAAGGGTCCGTGGCAGGAACCCCTGATGCGAGTCCCTTCCGTCCTCGCGATGGGCGTCGCCGGTTGGTTCTTGAAGCGGATCAGTGAGGTGTTGATCCATCCCGACGCGGGATGGTTAACCATCGTGCTGTTCTCCTGCGCACCCGACATCGTAAGCCTAGGCACCTCGGCCCGGCCCTACGCCATCGCCCTGGCGGCATCTCTGGCGTCGTTCTGGTATCTCCTGGAATGGCTCAGGGCCCCCAAGCACTCGACGTTACTGAAGTACCTCGTCGCTTCGGTGCTCACCTTGTACCTCCACTACTTCTTCGGCTTCATCTTCGTCGTCCAAGCGATCTATCTGGCCGTCTGCAAGCGAAATGGCCGTCCCGTTGGCTGGGCCCTGCCCGTGGCGGCCGCAATCGTACTGCCCGCCAGCCTCATTCCGCTCGTCCGCCATCTGCTCTATACGGTCGGAGAGATCAAGACGATATCCTTCCCCACTCCTCCCACATTCCTACAACTCTTGCAGATGTGTTTCCAGCCCGCCTTACTCATCGCGATCGGACTCGGCCTCGTGCTCATCGCCATCCAATCCAGGCTTACAAGCTGGCGGCGAGTACAGATCCGACCCGATTCAGTCTACTTACTGGGGGCGTGGTTACTCCTAGGCCCTGGCTTCTTTTTTGCCGCCACTCGCCTAACTCAGCAACCCTACTTCGCCACCCGCTACCAACTTTGGGCGGAACCCGCTTTCCTACTTCTAGCGGTTTGGATCATCGCGGGCTTCCCGGATGCATCCCGCAGGGTAATGCTGGTAGCTTTCTTCGCCGCCACAGTTCTGCACCCTGGAATCCTGATGCAAAGCTGGCGGAATTCCGAGGCCAGTTGGCGAGAGCCGCTGGCAATGATCAGGGCAAAGTCGAACGGCGAAGCGCCCCAAGTTTTCATCACGAGCGGACAATCGGAATCGGGATACATGCCATGGCAAACGTTCGCTCCGGCCACCCATCGGATGTTCGCGCCGCTCACCGCCTACCCGCTCCAGAACCCTACGGTCCCGCTGCCTTATCAGTTCGGCCCGGACGTCAAGGCGTTCATCCAGGATACGCCGAAGCAACACCAGTGCTTCTTACTCGCGGCAGCCGATTCTGAACTGGGCCCTTGGATGAAATCCTACATGGAACAACAGGGCTACTTCGCCTCCGTCCTTCCCGTCAACGACTACGTCGTCATGCACTTTCAGCGCGAATCGGTCGCTTC
>JANODS010000508.1:0-4609 GCA_031412835.1 Acidobacteriota bacterium
AAAGGTCGCGACGTTGGTGGTGGCCCCGTTGATTACACTAGTCGAGCCGATTGTGTAGTTGGTGGCGTTCGTGCGGATGACGAGAATCGAAGAGGTCTCGCCCGGTTCGATCTTGGCGCTTCCGGTTCCGAAATTGAAGCCGACGGTGGAGGCGCTGCTGCGCTCGCCGAGGAGGGGAGCCTGATCACCAGCGCGGAAGTTGACTTGTGCGTTCCCGGTGCCGTCGAAGTTTTGGTTGGAGTAGCCGATGTTGGTGGTGAACCCGACGAAGTTCGTCATGGTGAGACGGCTAATGGGGTCCGGCGAGGTGGAATCATTTTTGTACTGGTAGAAAAAGTCGAGCGTTCCGGTGCTGAGGTTTTGGTACACGGCGGACCGCAACCAGCCGGTATACAGGATGCCGCCTTGGGCGTTGAGGCCGGTGACGCTGGAAGTTTGGCCGACGACAAATTGACCGGGATTGGTCAGATCGAAAATATCAAGGGGGGCCGGGCAACCCAGGATGGCGGGGCCTGCGCATTGGCCGAGCGTAACCGGGGTGGCCGAAAGCGGAGCGGTGATAGCGACCGCCGCGAGAGCTAAGAAGAGATTGAATTTCAGTTTCATGCTGGTCTCCGAATGGTCAGGGCCGAAAGGGTGGCGCCGACAATTTGGAGTTTAGGCAAGGGGCGCGGACGCGACAATGTACCGGCGGTAAGGGGTACTCTGGCGGCGAACAGGGGTGGAAAGTGAGGCGGGAGGGCGAGGTACGGGGGACTAGTACCTGATTTTCGAGGAAGTGGAACAGGAAAAGCGGTTCGGGACAGTACGAACGGGGGAACCAGGGGCGGAACGGAGGAGCCAGTACAAATCGAAACTAAATTTCGTATTCGGGTGGTTTCGGGCGGCCGAGGGGGATGTAATTCCAGATCCGCTCGTGGACAAAGTAGAGTCCAAGCTTGACGACGGAATCAATGAGCCCAGCGCTGGCGGAGGCGCGCATGTCGCCACTGAAGAAATACACGATGCACGCGGTGGCGAGCGAGCCGAGGATGCGATAGCTGATGGCTTTGGCGATGCTGCGGGTGTTGGTATCCATGCCCAGCCCAATCATACCAAACCCGATCGGCATGGGGGTGGATCGCGATAGCTTTGCGGCCTCCGGCGCGGACCGCTATAGTTAAGGTAGTGCCCAAAGTCACATTTTTACCCGAGAACATCACGATTGACTACGATCCGGCGACGATGCCGTATTCGGATCATGGTTTGCAGGGCTCGCTGCTGGATATTGCGTTGAACCACGGCGTGCAGTTGGAGCATGCGTGCGGCGGCAGCTGTGCGTGTACGACTTGCCACGTGATTGTGCGGGCCGGGGATAACAATTTTTCCGAGATTGAGGACGACGAGGCGGATCGGGTGGAGACGGCGGCGGGGTTGACGCTGCATTCGCGTTTGGGTTGCCAGTGTATCGTCAAGGGCGACGTGACGGTGGAGATTCCAAACTGGAATCGGAACTACGTGAGCGAGGGCGGCGGCTCGATTAATTTGGGCGACGCGATTCCCCCGCCAAAAAAATAGACTGGAATCGTTCGAGGGTCGGCAGGTCGGCGGCGACTTTAGTGGTGACGGTTTTGCCCGTGAGTTGAACTTCGATCGAGTCGAGCAGGGGGAGCAGATCGGCCTTCTGCTTTTCGGGAAGGCCGAGACGCGCGAAACCGGCGAGGCCTTTGATCGAGTTTTGCATTTGTTTGGCGGCTTGCTCGTCGTTGCAATGGGCGACGAGCTGCGTCGAGAGGCCTTTAGTCAGATCGAGGGCGAGGGTAAGATACTGCACGCCGACTAGGAGCCGGGGGAGGTTGGCGACCATGTTCGAGTCGCCCCCCTGGGGAAGGGGCAAGGCCGAGGGGACGGCAACCGCCCAGACGTGCGTCGTGGCCGGGATGGTTTCGGCTTTGGCGAGCAGCTCCTTAGAGATTGACCCTTTCGAACCATCGCGCGCGTCGATGATTTCGCGGAGGCGCTGGGTGCGTCCTGCAACGATGGTGGAGGCATTCATAAACAGAGCGGCGAACTCCTCATCGCCGAGGATGGGGTAGCCTTTGTAAGCCAGGCGCTTGAAGCCTTCGCGACGGACCATGGGCTCAATGTTCATTTGGGAGAATTTATTGCGGATGAAGTAGAGCGACTCTTTGCCGTTCGAAGCCCAAAGGACTTCCATCAGGTCTTTGCGGGGATCGAAGCCGACGTCTTTGGTGAACTCGTCCATGATGCGGGTCCATTGCGGGGTGTTGGAGAGGCGGGTCCAGGTTTCGGTTTTTTGCAGGGAATCGACACGGATGCCGCCGAGGCTGAGGGTATCGGCGGGGATCAGCGGGAGTAAGGCGGGGTCGAGCATCACGGAGGTGCGGGTGCTGGAGCAAGCGCCGAGGAGGAGCAGGGGGAGGATCAGGGTGCGGAGCATGGATATAGTTGCTGACGACGAAAAGGGGCCGGAGTGTTCCGAAAATTATGGAGCGAGCCAGTTCGTGAGTTCGACGTTGGTGGTTTGGCTGGCGCTGACGGGGATGACGCCGGCGCGGGCTTCTTCCAGGGTCTCAAAATCCATGGTCGTTTGGTCAAAGGTTGCGAGCAGGCGGTAGTCGCCGGGGGGAAGGCCGAGGAAGGAGAAGCGGCCCTCGTGATCAGCGATGACATCGCGGGGGCCGCCGAGGATGCGGCGGTTCGCTTCCGAAACGGGCCAGAGGAAGACAGGGACGCCGGGGGAATCCTTGACGATGCCTTGGACTTGGCCGGCTTCTTCGGAGAGGGTGACCAGGAGCCGGTTATAGGAGCGCGGATCGATGAAGAGGTTATGCGACTCGCGGCCGCGATCGAGGCGGATGGAGGTGGCGTAGCGGGGGTGCGGGTTTGGAGAAGCGAACTCCCAAAGCCCGGGGAGCAGGGGCGGGACGACGGGTCGGAACGCGGTGATTTCGTAAAGGTTATCGCGCCGGGCGAGAAGGGGCACTTTGCTGGGTTCGATGCGCAGGGTTGGCAGCTCGGCGATTTGGAGAGTGCGAAGGGTGTCGCGGTTGAGGACGAGGAGTTCGAGGGCGGTCTGGGTGCCGGCCGGGTTTTCGGCGAGGACTTGAAAGGGGCCGGGAGGGAGGTTTTCGAATCTGTGTTGGCCGGGGCAGGGAATGGAGGCGGACTGGAGGAGGGATTCGGAAGTTACGGTGACCATGACCGGGGGGCCGGAGCATTGGACGGGGACGGTGAGGCTGAAGAGGGTGCCGGGGTCTGGGCGGACGTTGGCGTCGGTGGTATCGGCACCGAGCCGGACGGTATAGATGCTGGCGTCACGAGACTGGCTGGATTGGGGGCTAAAGGTGGGGAGGAGGCCGGAGTCGTCTTCGAGGTGGTAGGGGCCGGTGCGGACCCAGTAACTACCGGGGGCGAGGCCGGAGATGCGATAGACGCCGCGGTCATCGGCGATGGCGCGGGCGACTTGGCGGAGGGGGAGGCGGGCGGGATAGGCGAAGACGGGGGTACCGGGGATGCCAATGGAGTTTTCGTCGAGGACGATGCCGGTGATGGCGCCGAGGCGGTGGGCGCGAAGATCGACGAAGGTGTTGGAATCGGCGGTTACGGTGATGGGCCGGGCTTGGCCGGTGGGGCGGCGCTGGCCGTAGCCGACGGGGAAATAGCCAGTGCGCTGGGCGGTGAGGCGGTAGAGGCCGGGGAGGACGGCGGCGAATACGAATTGGCCGGAGCGGCCAGAGCGGGTTTGCTGGGAGCGGATGGTGGCGGGGGAGCCGGGAAGGGGCTCCAGGCGAATAAGCGAGCGGGAGAGGGGGTAGCCGGAGAGTTGGTCGAGGAGGACGCCGGAGATGGTTCCGGCGTGGACGGTGATCGCGGAGAGGAATAAGAGTGTAAGTCGAAGGCGGAGGTTAGAAGCCATGAGGAGACCAGGACAAACGCGTAGGGGTAGACGAGTAAGCCCGCCGTTTCGTGGAGACGATTTTGCAGTAGTAAATCCTCTCGGCTGGATTCGCACAGTTCTCCGAACTTGCCGTTTCTGACGATTGCCGCTTATTCCTCCCCGCCGGGACTGGCGCAATCCTCCCGCTGACCAGCGGAGACGGTTGCCTCACCGGTTATGCCCTCGAGTTACTCGCGGTTTTGCGATCTGATAGCCGGGCTCCTCCGTGGTTTCCCTAATCCGCGTTTGGTTCGCCCGGCTCGCGACGGGCTGAAAAACCGCCTTCCCGAGTTTGATTCACGAAGCCCCAATGTGCGACAAGCCGGGCGTATTGCGCCCGGCTTGTCACGGTCGGAGTCGCGAATCGCTCCTACAGCTTCTCAGTAATCGTCACGGACTGGGTCAACTTAAATCGAATCAGAGTTTCGGTCGGCAGGATGGCCGGTTTGCCGCGGGTGGCGAGGACACCGCCCGTGCCGGCCGCTCCGCCCGCTCCGGCGCCGATGGCCGCCCCTTTTCCGCCGCCGGCAATGGCACCGATGGCGGCTCCGATGCCGGCCGCTATCCCGACTTTAGCAGCGTCGCTCTTGGTGGTATCGGGGCCCTTCGCTAGGAACGCATTGGTCAGGATGGGCACCCTCTGGTTGTCGGCGGTGTTGATCTCGGTCA
>JANODS010000509.1:0-10602 GCA_031412835.1 Acidobacteriota bacterium
GATCGATGACGATGGTTTGGAGTTTGAATTCGAAGTTGGGATTGGGGCCGGGGCCGGTGCAGTCGTTGTAGATTTCGGTGGGGTCGGGGCCTTCGGCGGGTTTAGCGGGGACCTGCCAGGTGGTGCCATTGGCGGCGGTGACGATGCCGCAGAGAGCGGGTCGGATGGCGGGGCCGGTGGAGCAGGCGGTGGTGAACTTGCCGCAGGCGAAGGGGGTCGGGGCGGTGCCGAGGGTGAAGGTGCCGGGGTCGACGGTGGTTTGGCCGGGAAGGGAGGCCGCGAGGAGGACGAGGAGGTGGCGGGGGTGCATGGGGATGTTTCCAGTATGGGGCGAACAGGTAATGGGGATGTGTGGGATTTGTTAGGGAATCGTTAAGGGCCTGAATTATGCTGGATTGGTGGACATTCGGCGAACGTTACTGCTGCTGCTGTTGCCGACGGTGGGTACGTTGGGCCAGGCGGACGGGGGGGCGGTGCTTCACAATCCGGTTCGAGGAGAGTTCCGGGCGAGTTAGCGGGCAGTTATGCCGCGGTTGAGCGTAATCGGACCCGAATGAGAATCGTAACGACAAAGGTCGACAAGTCGACTTATCGAATGGAGATTTGGGCAATTGGCGGAATGTGACGGTCGAGGGCGACCGTATGTCAGGCCTTTGGAACGGCGGGTCATGCGGGCCAGTGGGCATGGGCGCGGGTGCACGATTGATCGAACTCCGAGCGGATCGGTTACGATAAGCTAAGCCAATGGCTACGAAAACGCTCAAACAAGTAATTGTGATGCGAGATGATCTGAACATGGGTCGAGGCAAAATGGTCGCTCAAGGGGCCCATGCCAGTGGCGCTTTTGTAGCTAGCAGGTTGCTTATTCTGGCGCAAGACTACCACGCCAAAGTGCCGGCCGAGGAAATGGAATGGATCGAAGGCGGACAAACCAAGATCTGTGTGCGGGTGGGGTGCGAGGCCGAACTGATGGAAATTGCGGCGAAAGCGGCGGCGGCGAATCTGCGGTGCCATGTCATAACCGATGCTGGACGGACCGAGTTCGGCGGCGTGCCGACGAGAACGTGCCTGGCGATTGGACCTAATGAGGGCGACGCGGTGGATGAGATCACGGGACGGCTACGGTTGCTATAGCGAAACTACGCTAGATTGCTGGCTTCGAGACGCGGGTAGGCGTTGGCGGATTTTGTGTTAGCGGGACTGGTAAGGCCCAAAGACGCTTTTGATTTCGTGGCGATCGTTCGTGTGGTCGAGGACATAGACACGATAGCTATCGCCGCCTGCCGCTACTCGGATGACGACATGGCCCTGTTCGCTGGCAAAGGGGCTTTGGCGAAGATAGCTGAAGACGGCGCGGGGCGCGTCGAGGAGGCCGGTCGCGAATAGATCGCGAGGGCCGGGATAACTGCGCGGGGCGATCAAGCGGCGGAGGACGCCGTGGTCGGGATGGGTGGCGTGCCAGGTGGGAATCACAACCACGCGGGGCCGAAGAGCCGCCAGGAAGGTGGGGTTGGTCGTGTCAAGCCAGCCGTGGTGGTTGAGGACCATGGCGTCAACCGGGCCGAGGACTTGGGCGATGGGAGTTTCTATGTCGTGCCAGGATGGCGCTCCGTCGAGGGGAACGCCGACGAGATCGCCACCGGTGTAGTAATCGAACGCACCGTAACGGATGACGATGGCCGCGCTGAAGTGGTTTTCACTCGGTCGATCTTCGGTCGGGAGGGTCTGCCAGTCGGCGGGGAAGACGCTACGGGATTGGTTGGCGACGCCGGTCCAGACGCGGCCGTTGACGGCGATGGTGCGGACTTGGAATTGGCCACCGTGGAGGGGGACGATCTGGTCGGCGCGGCCCGCTTCAAGGTTGGCGGCTCGGTCGCCGAGAGAGTGGCGGTAAGCCCGGTAGTTGGCGAGCATCGGGCTGGGTAGGGGAGCGGGCGTATCGCCGCGATCAAAGAGTTTGTTGATGGGCAGGAGTTCGGCGACGTCGGTTAGGCCGGTGAGCTTGTAGTCGCCGCTTGTGGCGGTTTTGGGCGCGTCGATGGTTACCGCGCCGAGGTGATCGTCGTGATAGTGGGTGACGAGGGCGTAGTCGAGCGATTTTGCTCGCTGGGCGATGTAGCGGGCGATGGATTGGCCGGCACGGGGACTGGTGGTTTCGGGAATGGCGCCGGCGTCAATGAGGAGAGTGGTTCCGTCGGGAAAATGCACGAAGGCCGCGTTGCCGCGGCCCGTGTGGATGTGGTGGATATCGAGCATTCCCGGCGTCCAAGGGGGGAGTGGAGCGCCGGGGGCTTGCAAGGAAAGCCCGAGGGCGAGGAGGAGTATCCGTCGCATGCGGACTAGAAGGTAAAGCGGAGGCTCAACTGGAAGCGGCGGACGTTGGTGCCGTCCGGGAAGCCGCCGCTGGCGGTGCCTTCTCCGTAGTTGGAGACGGGGACGAGGGTGCTGCCGGAGACGACGTTATAGAGTTGCGTACGTCGAGAGGTATCGAGCGGGGTGTTGAAGATATTAAAGCCTTCGGCGTTGAAGGTGAGCTTATAGCGCTCGGTGAGCGAGAACATCTTCGAGATGCGGGCGTCGATGCGATTGGTTTGGTCGAGCAGCAGGCTGGAGCGCGGCAGGAAGGGGACGCGGTTGTCCCCAGCGAGGCCGTTGAGCGAGGCGGTGAAGGCGGCGGGGAGGCCGGGGATGACGATGCCGGCACCGTTGACGGTAGGCGTTGTCGCGAAGGCACTGGCGAAGGTGCCGAGCAGGGAGAGTTGCCACTCATTGACGACGTATTTGGCGAAGGCGCTTTTGCTGTTCCAGGGTTTGTAGCCAATGGTTTCGGCGACGACGAGGCGATGGCGCTGGTCGAGGGAGGAGGAGCCCTTTTCGTTGCGATAGTCTCCGTTGACGAAGCTGGTGGGTCCGCCGCTGAAGAAGAGATTGGAGCCGGCGCCGCCGAGGTTTTCGTCGATGGTGTGGGCCCAGGTGTAGCTGAGGTTGCCGCCCAGGACGAGGGGGCCGGCGGTTAGTTTGCGGTTGGCGAACTGGACGAGGAGGGCGTTATAGGAGATGTTGCTGGCTCCTTCGACGACGTTGAGGCGCTGGAAACGGGGATCGACGCGGTTGGCGAGGCGGTAGACGGGGGTGGAGTAGCTGCCGACCTGGGTGCCGGAGGCGTCGTTGATGCGGTAGGTGACCGGGTCGCCGGCGGGGCCGACGTTGGCGTCCCGAATGCTGAGCATGCGGAGGCCACGGTTGAAGGCCCAGCTTACGGTGAGGGAGTTTTGGCGGCCGATGGCTTGTTCGATGGCGAGGTCGCCCTGCATGGTGTAAGGGGTGCGGAAGTTTTCGCCGGCGTAGCTTAGGCTGCGGCTGCCTGCGGCCAGGCCGGCGGAGGTGCGGAGGTTATTGGGGAAGACGGGCCCGGAGGCGAGTTGGGCGGCGTTGTTGCTTTGCAGGTTAAAGCTTTGTTGTTGGATACTGGCGATGTTGAGGTTGGTGATGAGAGCTCCGGGGAAGCGGGCGTAGAACATGCCCCAACTGGCGCGGAGGATGGTTTTATCGGGGATGATGGCGTACGCCAGGCCGACGCGAGGGGCGAAGTTTTTCTTCGGCTCGGGGATGTTGCCGGTGAGGGGGTAGCCGGCAACGGCTTCTTTGGGCTGGGTGAAGGTGGCTAGTTCGTAGCGGAGGCCATAGTTGAGGGTGAGGCGTTTGTTGACGCGGAACTGATCCTGGGCGAAGAAGTTGTAGTCGCGGATCCAGACGGTGGAGAGGGGATCACCGAAGTTTTGGGTGTAGGACTGCCAGCGTTTGGCACCGGTGGGGTTGTCGGAGAGGTCGAGGGCGAAGTTGGTGACGTTGGCGTAGACGTAGTTGCCGCGGGTGTTGAGGAGCTGGTCCTGGATGTCGCGGGTTTGGGCGAGGTCGGCACCGAACTTAAACAGATGGCGGCCCCAAGTGAGGGAGAGGCTTTCAGCGAACTGGAAGCGATCTTCGGTGGGTTGGACGCGGGGGACGTAGTTGGCGGTGCCGAGGTTGGAGACGCCGTTGATGGTGAGGGTGCCGGCGAAACCGGTGTAGGGGAGATACTCGCTGGCGTAATCGTCGAATAAGCGATCTTTGAACCAGCCGAAGCGGAACTCGTTGACCATGGAGTTGGTGGGGAGGGCGGTCCAGGCGAGGCGACCGTTGCGGGTGCGGACGGTGGAGAGGCCATTGTTGCCGGTGGCGGCACCCGTGTTGAGCACGGCACCGGTTTGGATGCCGTTAGGGGAGATCCAGCGGAGGTAGTTGAAGCTAGCGCTGATGGTGTTGCGGTCGTTGACGCGGTAGTCGGTCTTCAGGTAGAGCAGTTCCTGATTGGCCGAGCGGGGCACGATCTTATTGAAGCGATCGAGGAAGCGCTGGGCATTGGCGCATTGGGAGACCGAGGCGGCGCAGGGGGCGACGTAGACGCCTTGACTGTTGAAGAGCGGCTGGCCGGTGTGGCTGGAGATGAGGGGGAAATCGCGGCGGGTGATTTCGGTGTTGAAGAAGTAGAAGAGCCGGTCTTTCTTAATGGGGCCGCCGATGGAGCCACCGAACTGATTGCGTTTTTCGTCGGGGCGGAAGCTGGCGTAACGATCGCGGGCGTTGAAGTTTTGATCGCGATAGAACCAGTAGGCGGTGCCGTGGGTGGAGTTGCCGCCGGACTTGCTGACGGTATTGACGACGCCGCCGGAGGCGCGGCCGAATTCGGCGGAGCCGCCGGTGATGACTTGGAATTCCTGGACGGCGTCCTGGGAGATGTTGGCGGAGATACGGGTGCGGCCGGCGTTTTCGTTGTAGTACTGCTGGGTGCTGTCGTTGCCATCGATGAGGAAGGCGTTGCCGCCGGGGATGCCGCGGAAGGTGATGCCGCCGAAGGTACCGTCGTTGGTGACGCCGGGGGTGAGGAGGACGAACGAGTCGACGCGGCGGCCGTTGATGGGGAGATTGAGGATTTGTTCGGCGTTGACGACTTGGCTGACGCCGGTTTTGGCGGAGTCGACGGTGGGGGCGTCGGTGGAGACTTCGACGGTGGTGGAGGCTTGGCTGACGGTCAAGGCGAACTGGATATCGACGAGTTGGCCGACCTGGACGGTGACGTTTTTGGCTTCGGTGCGGCCGAAGCCGGTTTTGGTGATGACGAGTTGATAGCCGGAGGCGGGAACGAGGGATCCGGCATTGAAGATACCGGCTTCGTTGGTCGCCAGTTTGCGGCTAACCCCGCGTTCGGAGTTGGTGAGGAGCACCTCGGCGGCGGGGACGCGGGAACCACTGGCGTCGCTGACGGTGCCGGTGATGCCGCCGAGGCCCGCAACGGATTGGGCGAATAGGGACGCCAAGTTGACGAGAAAGCCGGCGAGAAGGACGACGAGACAGTTCTGAAGTTTCATGCTTTCCTTACGATCTCAGGTCGTCGGCGCAGGAGGATGACAGCGGGGTTGCGGCTGTATTTCGAATTGGACAATTGTGTAAATTCAGGCAGTACCCGTTCTGTTGCTACTCTGAAGAATGCCTCTGCGTACCCTTCTTTTGGCGTTTTTCTTTGCCTCTGTCACGTGGGGTCAATCGACCCGTTTGCAGGAGAATATCGAGCGGATCACGCGGTCGGTGAATGCCCAATGGGGCATTTACGTGAAGGTGCTCGAGACCGGGGAGGAGATGGCGATCAACGCGGATCGGCAGATGGACACGATGAGCACGATTAAGATTCCGCTGATGGTGGAGGCGTTTCACCAGATCGAGGCGGGGAAGTTTTCGTTGACCGATAAAGTGACCCTGAGCGAGGCGATGAAGCGGCCGGGGACGGGGGTGCTGCGGAGTTTGGACGTGGGGGCGCAGATCACCGTCAAAGATACGCTCACTTTAATGAACATCATCAGTGACAACTCGGCGACCGATATTCTGTTCGAGAAGGTCGGGGGACCGGGGGCAGTGAACGCTCGATTGGAGAAAGAGGGCTACAAGCTTACGCGGGCGACGACGCCTTCGAGCGGGTGGTTTTCGGCGCTGCGGGCGGCGAAATCGGCGGCGGATTTTCACCGGGAAGGGAAGTCGCCCTACGGACTATCGAGCGCCCGAGAGATGGGGCGGATGCTGGAAAAGATCGCCAAGGGCGAGGCGGTGAGCACGGCGGCGAGCGGACAGATGATGACGATGCTGCGGGGACAGATTTACTCTTCGCGGTTGCCGAAGTACGTCACGGGTTTTCGGGTGGCGCACAAGACGGGGGACTTCTTGCCGTACATCGGGAATGACGTCGGTGTTTTTGAGAGCGCGAAGCGAAACATCGTCGTTTGTGTTTTCACGGCGAATCACTTCGGGGTGGCGGCGCAATTGGAAGACGCTATTGCGCGGATTGGGGAGTTGATCGCGAATCACTACGCGGTGGAGTAAGTAGTTAGAAGCGGAAGGAGACGGTGATATTCATGAGACCCTGGCCGCCGGCGTTGGCGGTGGTGCCTTCGTCGGAGGTGCTGGTGGAGACCTTGCCGAAGACGGCGGGATTGGTGAAGTTTACGGTGGTGTTCGGGGCTGAGAGGTTGTACCACTTGAAGGGGTTTTGGAAGTCGAAGCGGAAGGTGGCGGTGAGCCGCTCCTTAATTTGCCAGTCTTTGGAGGCGGAGAACTGGGTGTCGATGAATCGTTGGCGGTCAAAGGTGTTGCGCCCGACGTTGCCTTGGGTGAAGGCGGCGGGGTAGGAGAAGAAGTTCATCGAGTCGATGAGCCCATTTTGGGCTGCCTGGACGAAGCGGTTGGGGCCGATGTCCTGCCAGTTGTCGCGGAGACGGGCGCGGTCGCCGGTGGAGTTGGGGCGGCCGGCGCGGGTGGCGACGACGCCGGGCATGTACTGGAAGGGACTATTGGCGAAGCCGAAGGTGAGCGCGTCACCGCTTTGGATGCGGTAGAGATAGACCATGTCGAAACCGCCTAACAGGGCGTTGATCCAGTTACCGGAGTTGAGCCACTTGCGGCCGCGGCCGAAGGGAAGCTGGTAGTTCATGCTGCCGGTGTATTGATGGGTTCGGTTGTTGCCGCTTTCGGCGCGGTCCATCGCGCGGGGTAGGAAGTTGTTGCCGCTGCTGGAATCGATGACTTTGGAGTAGGTATTAATAGTGAGGAATGAGAGGCCGTGGGAGATGCGCGTGTCTAGCTTGACGGTTCCAGCGTTGTAGTTGGACCGGGCGCCGTTCGTGCGGAAGAGGATGCTACCGAAGTTGGGGAAGGGGCGGAAGGGCTGGGAGTTGGTTTGGAAGGCGCTGAACTGGGTGGGGTTGGTGAGACGGAGGTTATTGGCCCAATCGTAAGAGACGTTGTTGATTTCGCGGTTTTCGAATCCGTTGACGGAGGCGTTGGCGGTGTAGGTGAGTTCGACGAGATAGTTCGAGGCGAAGCTGTGTTGGAGGCCGAAGTTCCAGTTCATGGAGTAAGGCGATTTGCGATTGGGGTCGACCCAACTTGCGCTACGGCCTGCATAGTTCGAGCCGGCGAAGGGGATGCTGCCGTCGGGGCGGAGGACGGGCTGGAGGAGGAGACTGGAAAGAGGGCCCTGGGCGAGTTGGAAGCGGGGGCGGAAGTCTCCGTTGGGGGTATCGATGCGGCCGGTGGCGGCGCCGAACTCTTCGGTGGGGGCGACGGGGAGGCGTTCATCGATGGAGGAGATGGCAAAGCCGGCGCGGAGGACGAAGCGGCGGGGCAGGGAATAGGCGAGTCCGATGCGGGGTTGGAAGTTGTTCCAGTCTTTGCGGTGGAGTTGGGTGGGATGGGTGATGACGCCGATGCCGCCGGGGACTACGTTGTCGGTGCCGGTGGGGTCGAAGCTGGAGACTTGGCCGTATTTGTTGTTCTGGGTGCTTTGGAATTGATAGCGGACGCCGAGGTTGAGGGTGAGAGTGGGAGTGATTTTCCAGTCATCCTGAACGTAGAAGGAGTTGATCCAGTTGCGGGGGAGGTTACTCAGAAGGTTGCGGGTGATGGCGTAACTGGAGACGGCTCCGGTCATGAGCTGGCTGAGGGCGTTGCCGCCGGTGTTGGGGAGGCCGGTGCCATTGGGGAGGAGGCCGCCGGTGCCGGAGAGGTTGAAGGTGCCGGCGTTGTTGTCGGTGCTGTAGTTGTTGCGGCGGAGGCGCATCAAGTCGTAGCCGACTTTGAAGGCGTGCTTGCCGGACAGTTTGCTTAGATCCTGGCGGAAGTTGATGGTCTCTTCGACGTTGAGGCTGGGGTTGGCGACGTTGGGGATGCCAGTGATGTTGGGCATGCTGCCGACGCCGATGTTGGGGATGCCGAGGAGTTTGCCGAAGTCGGCACCGAAGCCGGGCCAGGTGGTGTCGTTACGGAAGCGGTAGTAGTTGAGGCGGGTTTCGCTGATCATGGAGGGGCTGAGGGTGTAGGTGGTGCCGATGCCGCTGGTGGTTTGGGCGTCGGTCGAGATGCGCTGGGAGGCGTTGTAGACGGGATCGACGACGTCGAGGTTGGGGGTGAAGGAGGTGCGGGTATTGAAGCTCCAGTTGAAGAACATTTTGAAGCGGCTGGAGAATTGTTGGTCCATGCGGACGCTGTAGTTGACCCAGTCGACAGTTTTTTGGCGGGGGAGTTGGAGGTTGCCGGATACGCCATTGACGAGGGGGGAGCCGGGGAGATTGGGGAGTTCCCAGACTTTTTGGCTCAGGAATTTGGTGGCGACGGGGTCCCACTGGGCTTTCGGGATTATATTGCCGGGATAGGGGGTGCGTGACCAGACGCCATTGGCGACGGAGGTCGTGCGGGGATCAAAGATGGCGTTGACGCCGGGGCGGCCGCCGAAGCTGAAGTTGCCGTTGAGTTCTTCGGGGGTGGGCACGCTCCAGGAGATCTGTTCGCCCTGGCGCTCCTTGAGGTACTGGCCGGCGACCATGAAGAACGATTTGTTGCGGCCGTCGTAGAGTTTGGGGATGTAGACGGGGCCGCTGAGGTTGAAATCTGGTTGATAGAAGTGGAGGCTATTGCCGGTTTGCTCGAAGCGGGCGGGTTGCATGAAGCGGCGGTGCTGCATGGGGCCTTCTCGGAAGAGGAGACCCGCGCCGCCATGGGGCTGGTTGGTACCGCTTTTTTTGACAATGACGATGGCGCCGCCGGCGGAGTGGCCGTATTCGGCGGGGAGGACGGTGGTGATGACCTTGGCTTCGGCGATGGTGCTGAGGATGGTGTCGGTGGTGTTGTTTCCGCTGGGTTGGACGCCGTACATGCCGTCTTCAAAGTAGCCGATGTTGCCGGTGGCGCCGCCGTTGATGGAGAAGCCGCCGAGGGAGCCGGCGTAGGCGAGGCCGCTGGTATTGACGCCGGGGGTGAGGTAGAGAACGGCGCGGACGTGGCGCTGGTAGAGGGGCATGCGTTGGAAGAATTCGCCGGTGATGGCGGTGCCGGTGGAGGAGGTTTCGGTTTCGAGAAGGGGGGAGGCGGCCGAGACCTGGACGGATTCGCTGACGGCGCCGAGTTGCATGGCGGCGTTGATGGGGAGGATGGCGCCGACGCGGAGTTCGACGCCGTCGCGGATGAAGGATTTGAAGCCGGGGGCGGTGAACGTGAGCCGGTAGGTTCCTGGGCGAAGGAAGGGGAGGCGATAGAGGCCTTCGGAGTTGGAGACGGTGGTGGCTTCGAAGTTGTTGGCGACGTTGATGGCGGAGATCTGGGCACCGACCACGACGGCGGCGCTGGAGTCGGTGACGGTGCCGGTGAGGGTGCCGGTGTCTTGTGCGAAAGCGGGGACAAGGAAGCAGAGGGCTATTGAGAAGTTGGGACCCATTCGTGAGAGCATACAGTCGTTCCTAAATCGAGGGATTCGGCTAATTGTTTGGAGAAACTGTATCACATAGACTGATCGAGAGTTCGCAGCCCGTTGAAGGTTGAATTGTTTTCCATTGACCCCCGGGGGAACTGACCCATTTTCAACCGTGGCATCTGCTTGCAATCCGATCCAGATTGTAGTTAACTATAGTTAAGTCAATTGCAGGAATCTAAGTTTACTCCAACAACCCGATCGCTCGAAGAGATCCATGGCTCCGTTCCTACTGCTGTCGGATCGCCTTGGAAGCGCCTCCTCGCGTTCGGCGGACCCGCCTATCTCGTCAGCGTTGGCTACATGGACCCCGGGAATTGGGCCACCGACCTAGAAGGCGGAGCCCGCTTCGGCTACCAACTTCTCTGGGTCCTCGTCCTGTCCAACCTCATGGCGATCCTGCTGCAGACGCTTTCAGCCCGGCTGGGCATTGTCACCCGTCGAGACCTCGCGCAAGCCTGCCGAGACGCCTATCCGCGGCCCATCGCCGGGGCGCTTTGGCTCCTCTGCGAAATCGCCATTGCCGCCTGTGACCTCGCGGAGATCCTCGGTGCCGCCATCGCCCTCCAACTGCTCTTCCGTATCCCCCTGCTCTGGGGGGTGCTCTTCACCGCTGTCGATACGTTCTTTATCCTTTTTTTACTACAGCTTGGCGTTAAACGCTTCGAGTCGATTATTCGGTGGATCATCGGCGTCGTCGGTGTTTGTTTTCTAGTTGAACTATGGTTAGCTAAGCCATTGTTTTCAGAGGTATTAGGAGGCCTAAAGCCAGT
>JANODS010000510.1:0-15293 GCA_031412835.1 Acidobacteriota bacterium
CAATCCGCGCCCGAACGGTATCACCCGACTTGATGCGGGCTCCTTTGGGGCAACCGGTCGAGATGACGTCTCCGGGGTAGAGTGTCATCGCTTGGCTGTGAAAACGAACCAGTTCGAGGGGGCGATGCTTCATGTTGCGAACGAAGTCGCGCGACCAGACCGCACCGTTGTGTTCGGTGATCACTTCGAGGTCGTCGACGACGTCGATTTCGTCTTTGGTGACGATGACCGGACCGAAGCAGAAGAACGTATCCATCGACTTTGCCCGAGTGAGATAGCGGGGGTTCTTCGCGAGAACGTCAAGGGCGGTGAGGTCGAGCGTGGTTGTGTAGCCGAAGATGGCGTCGTTGGCCTCGTCGAGAGACGCGAGCCCCTTGACGGTTTTGCCGATGATGATGGCGAGTTCGCCTTCGGCGTCGACATCGTCAGAGACGGCGGGCGGCGGGAGGATGATCTCGCCTTCAGGGTCGAACATGCAAGACGCCGGCTTCATGAAGCTGCCGGGCTGCTCGGGCTGCACGGCGTTGATGTCGAGAGCGTGGGAGTGGTAGTTGAGGCCGATGCACCAGATCTTGGGCGGGATGTCGTACGGAAGAATCGGGGTAATATCGGCCAAGGGAATGGGGGCACCGGCTTGCACCGGATGGGCACCGGCTTGGATGAGCGCGAGGAGATCGCTCGACGGGAAGGGAAGTACGCCTTCGGGGGTGAGCGCCCCGGCGTGAATCTGATTGTTGTGGCGGAAGCGAAGAAGTTTCATAACTGTTTGGCGATATCGACGAGGTCGGAAAAGAGGCCGTAGGCGGTTTGCTCGACGCCGGGGGAGACGGAGACGATTCCCTGAGTGCCCATCAAATCGGTGTGAAGGAGGAGGACGTTGGAGGTGCCGTCGACGTTGGCCAGCAGGTCGTCTTCCGGCAGGCGCTCTGGCTGGGTGGTGAGCCGAAGGGAGCCATCGGGTCGGCGGGTAGCGCGGCTGACGAGCGTGATGACGAAGCCCGTGGCGGCGGCTTCTTGCACCTGCTCGGGGGTAATGTCGGCGATGCCGGTACGCTCCACCATCTGCGGAGTGACGTTGGCATCCATGAGCACGTTGGCCAGCGCGGCGGTTTTGGCGGCGGAGTCCCATCCATCAATGTCATAGGCGGGGTCTGTTTCGGCGATGCCCATTTCTTGGGCCAGGGCGATGCCGGCGGCGAGCGAGTTGCCCTTAGCCATTTCGGCAAGGACGATCTTGGTGGTGGAGTTAAGCACGCCGCTGAAGCCCTGGATCGTGATGCCGGGCAGGTTCTGTTGCACCATGTTGAAGACCGGCGAACCGTCCATGACGGTGGACTCGAATCGGAACAGGATGTGGCGAGCGGCGGCTTCGGCGCGGAGGGCGGAGTAGGCGTGAGCGATGGGTCCCTTGTTGGCTGTGATGACGGGAATGCCGCGGGCGAACGCGGAGCGGATGTGGCTGATGGCGGGTTCGCCGTCGACCGGATTTAGCGACGTGATCTCGATGACGACTTCCGGTTGAGCGATATCGAGGAATTCGTCGACGGTTGCCGCCGGGCCCCACTCCGGACTTACGGGCAGCCCCTTGGGGTCGTATGCCGTGGCCTTGCGGGTTTGGATTGCGGTAATGCGGAAGGGGAAGCGTTTGCGTTGGCTTTCCAAAAGCCGTGCAAACGCTTTCCCGACACTGCCGTATCCGATCAGCGCGATGCGCAAGCGGGAGCCTCAGAAGGTGACGGTAACCAGAAAGCCATTTAGCTCCGATTCTAACGCACCCTTCTTCTGCCGTTCGACCTGGGCCTGATCGCGGAGTTCTACGATCTTGGTCTCACGGGCTGAGAGATCGCTGGCGTACCGTTGCACCTGCTGTGCTTGGCCGCTCACCGAGTTCAGGGAACGGATGTTTTCGCGCAAACGCTCCTGGTCTTTTTCGAGGCCGGCGGATTGGGCTTCGGTGGAGCGCAAGCGACGGTCGGACTCGGCGATTTGGGTCTTGAGCGATTGAATCTTTTCCAGCGCCAACTTCCCGGCGGGCGATAGCGTTGGGTTCCGCAGAAAGATGTTGATCTGGTCCGGAGTGCTGGAGGAGATCGCGTACGACTGATCGTAAACGTACTCTTCCTTGACAACGAACTTCTCCTCGGAGTTGGGCTTCAGGTTGAGCGAGAAGCGGTAAGCGGTGGCGGTCTTTTCCGTCGCGGTGAGTCCCATGAGTTTGTAACCGCCCCGGAGGGGGTGTTCAATGATCAGCGTTTTGGCGCGCGGGTCGACGTTCTTGATCGTGTAGGTCTTGGTCTCTTCGGTGCTCGCCTTGGCGATGATGATGCCTCGGTTGGCTCGGATCTCGCGGATTTGGCGCTGCTCGCTATCGAAGTTAGTGGTGATGCGGGTCCCCAGATCGATACCGTAAGAGATCAGGCGTTTGTCGCCCGCTTTCACCGTTTCGACGAGCGCTTCGCCGGCGTACGCGCCGTTGTCGAAGACCGTGATGGGGCCGCCATCTAGCGTCTTCCCCGTGCCGTTGGTGATTTCCGACGCGGTACGGGGATTGGCCTGGGACTCATCGTTGTAGATGAGTAGCTTGCGCGCTTCGATCTTTTGCTGGAGGAACGGCAGCATCGCGGACTCGTTCTTTTTCACTGTGACGGGCGTGGAGAAGGAGTACTCGAAGAGTTCACCGAGATCGCGGCCGGCCGTGTTGACGGCGACGTTGCTCTGCGCTGGTGCCGCGGCGTCCGCGAACCTCGCTTCCTCGCGTGCCATGGAGCGCTTGGCCATCGGTGCGGCCATGGCCATCGGCGGGGGCGGAGGTCCGCCGATGCCGCTGCCAACGCCGCCGCCCATGCCGGCGGCATAGAGTTCGGGAGCGACCGCCCGCTCTTCCGCCAATTCGGCGAAGGGGCGTTCGATAAATTTGGGGTCGTAAAGCCGACTTTGGAAACTCACCGGCTTGCCCGAAACGAGGGCTAGACTGATGCGCGTCCAGTCGCTGTCGGTCGTATTGTCGACGATCGCCCAGCCTTCGAGCATGGGAGTTGTGCCGAGGATAAGACGGTAGCTGGATTTCCAGATCGGCGTGGGAAGCAGGTAACTGGCGCGGATCTGGCGGGAGCCCGTGGATTCGCCGTCAATATAGACGGCGCGCTGCTCCTGCGTGCGCAGACCGGCCATGGACTGGAGATATTCGCGGAGCTTGAGTTGTAATAGCGGGTCGGTGAGACGGACGGAGTTGGCGCTGGCGAGGTCAAGGGTGCGAAGATCGCCGGCATCAGTAAGAAGCACGAGCAGTTCCTGCTGCACCTTTTGATCGGTCGAGGCGACGACGCGTCCGCTCAGAATGGAGCCGGAGAGTTTACCCGAGACAAGTTCAACATCGATTTTCGCACCGCGGAGGCCGTCGAGGAATTTGGCGAGAGCGACTTCATTTTCGACGGAGAGCGAACTGCGCGCTGGTTTGGCGGAGTCGTAACGGACCCCTGTGACGCGACCACCGCCCTGTTCGTCGAGGACGAGCGACTTCAAAACGTCGTTCATTTCATTGGGCTTGAATTCGAGACGGGCCGTCTGGCCGCTGGGGACCTCGCCGGCGCGTTCGAAGTAGCCTACGCCATGCTTGTAAAGCACCACCCGTTTCACGGGCAGTTCGGCGGCGACGAGGGAAGTAGCCGCGAGTACGGCTGGGACGATTCTGTTTTTCATAGGTTCTCCGTTCACTGGGGGATTTCGCCGGGAGGCCGATCCTTTCGCGGGAATCTGGCGTTTCGTCATGATAGGATTCGACTCGATGATGACGCGTTTCGTGGAAATAGGAAAGGAGTACTAGACCTTTTCGGCGATCTAGGGTAATTTCTTGGTAAATTATGAGGAGCACTTGTGCTGAGGCGAAAGGTTGCTATCCGAGTAAAGAAACCGCCTGAGCCAGCCGATACTTACCTTAGGGAGCTTGTGTCTTGAAAGTTTTGGTCCGATTATGCTTCGTGTGTTCCCTGGGCCTCTCGGTCTGGGCGCAAGATTCCACCTCCGGCAGTTCTTCGAATGTGGCGACCCCCTATGAGGGCCTGTCGGGTCAGGCCCCCGTCCGGACTGGAATGGTCGGCGCTCAATCAGTTCCTATTTCCATTTCGATGACGGTAGACGCTTCCTATGACACGCTTTTGGGGGCGTTTCGTGTCGACCAAGATGGAAAATTAGCTCCCGGTGCTGGGTCGTACGGTGTCGACGGCGGCTTTACAATCTCAGGCCAGAAGAAGCTTCGGCGATCTGTCTTCGGAATCTCCTATCTGGCTAACTACAACCGCTTCTTCAACGCGACCAACTTCAATGGGAGCAATCATTCAATAAATTTGGGGTATTCTCGCCGGATGACCAAGAGGACGGAACTGACTTGGAACACGGCCGGGAGCATCTCGAATCGAGTTCTAGGAAACCTCCTCAATCGGCAGACCGATGGTTTAGATTTTTTCTCAGCTCCGACAAATGAACTGTTTGACGCCAAAATCTATTTTCTTCAGTCGAGCATGTCCGTCGGCTACCGCTTGAATAGTCGTTGGCAGTTAGAGTTTTCCGGCAATGGCGGTCTTCTGCGAAGGCAGGCCCGGGCCCTGGCTGACACTAACCTGTTTGGCGGATCGGCGGGGGCGAACTATCGCCTCAATCGAAGGACTTCAATCGGATTGACCTACACTTATTCCCATTTCGACTTTGGGAAGCAATTTGGCGAATCGGATATCAACGGCGCCTCTGGGAACTTTTCACGGGACCTTGGAAGAGGGTGGCAGGCTTCAGCCCACGTCTCCGTCTTCGACGTTCGGACGGTGGGTGTTCGCCGGGTTGAATTGGACCCGGTGATTGCCGCATTGCTCGGCACGAATCAGGGCTCCGAGGCCTTCCGAAGTGTTACGAAAACACCTGGGTTCGGCGGTAATGTCTCAAAGCGCATTCGATTAAGCTCCTATTCGGTCGCGGTCGAACGTGGCGTACAGCCAGGCAACGGTTTGATTTTGACTTCTGTCGTCTCTACCTATACCGCTTCGGCGAACTATCAGTTGAAGGGGAAATGGAGCATGAGCGCTTCGGCGCTCCGCAGCAAAATGGACTCGATAGGCACCGGAAGTCAACTAGGCGCCTTTTCCATGGATAGTGTTCAAGTTCGATTTACGCGCAAGTTGACCCGCGAGGTCGGTTTCACGGGTGGCGTGGAGTATCGTAAGTTTAAAATTGATGGATCGGCTCTTGATCGGAACGGAAGTCGAGTTTCGGTTGGTTTAACCTATGCTCCGAACTCGCTTCCATTCGGGAAGTAATTTCGCGAATCGCCGGTGCCGTCAGCGATGACAGAGCCTCCGGTTCGCGTAGATCGCGTCTTGGTCGTGGAAGACGATCCAGCGCTCTTGCGCCTTCTGATTCGCTATCTCCAAAAGGCTGGAATGGAAGCGGAGGGGGCGGAAACTGCTGCGCGGGCAGTCGAGCGCTTTACGCCGGGAGCTTACTCCTACGTTCTGGCGGATCTGACGTTGCCGGACGGCTCGGGGTTGGATTTGGTCGGGACGTTTCTCCGCGCCGACCCCGACCTTAGAGCGGTTCTTTGTAGCGGCTATCCGTTGGCTTTGGACATGCTTTCGGAAGGCGAGCGCGGTCGGGCGGCCGTTCTCCAAAAGCCGTTTTCTCCACAGGAGCTTTTGTCACGATTGCGGACTTAAGGCACCGGGCTATCAAATCGATCCCCCATGGATGTCGCATTTTGCCGAGAGGTGTTGACGCGGAGTTCGAAGAGGTCGGGCCGACTGTAGTGTCCGGTTACATCAAGGTCGAATTGGGCCTCCGTTATTGACGCCAGATCGATATCCGCCAGCATCAGCCCCTCCCCGTCGCGCTTAGGCCCGGCGAGGATCTGGCCGAGGGGCCCGATGATCGCGCTGCCTCCTTGAATCGCCGCCCATTCGCCCTCGACCTGCCACTGGTTGGCGCTGAAGACAAAGCAACGGCCCTCCATCGCAATATGGCGTAGAGTCGGTAGCCATGTCTCTCGATCATCGACCGTTGGGGCGCAATAAAGCTGAATGCCTTGGCCGTAAAGCGCCAAGCGAAGCTGTGGCATATAGTTTTCCCAACAGATCGCCGAGCCGAGCCGACCGTGGGGGGTGTCGATCACGCCAAGCGTACTGCCATCGCCAAAGCCCCAGATAAGCCGCTCCATCGCCGTCGGCATGACCTTGCGATGCTTACCAGCGACCGTACCATCGGGCGCAAGATAGTAGGCCGTGCAGTAGAGCGTGCCGCCCGCTCGTTCGATGGCACCGACCACCAGCCATACCTTGTGGGCAGCGGCTGCGGCGGCCAGCGGCGCTGGGTCGTCAATGGCGCACGCCGCGTACCGCGCAAACATCTGGCGGCCCTCAGGCGTCCGGCGGCCGACCGTGGCCCCGAAGTTGAGGCCCTTGGGATAGCCCCCGATAAACGCTTCCGGAAAAACGACAAGTTGGGCACCAGCCGCGGCGGCGGCACCGGTCCAATGGTCAAGTCGCAAGAGGGTGGCCGGGGTGTCCCAAGGGACCGAACCGGCTTGCACGACGGCAACGCGGAGTGGCATCGCCCTTAAAGATACACTAGAGGGTTGAAACGACCGTTGAAAACGTTAGAGCGCGTGATCTCCAAAGCAGGTTTGGGGTCGAGGACCGAGGCACGAAGTTGGATCGGTGCCGGTCGAGTTTCGGTGAACAAACGGGTGATCCAAAACCCCGACCACTGGGTCGACATGGAACTCGACAAGGTCCATTTCGACGGCAAGCCGCTTGAGAAAAAAGAGCATATCTATCTCATGCTTTACAAGCCGAAAGGCTATCTAACCACCTATAAGGATCCCGAGGGTCGACCGACTGTCTACGATCTCTTGCAGGATGTGGGCACCTTCGTCGTGCCCGTTGGGCGGCTCGATCTCGATACCAGCGGCCTGCTGCTGTTGACGAACGATACCCAGTTTGCTGAACGGATCATGAACCCGGACTTCCATGTCGCCAAGCGGTATCTCGTGAAAGCGAATCGTCTGCTGACCGATGAGGAACTCGGTCGCTTGCGGACCGGGCTAGAACTCGACGACGGGCCGACTCGCCCCGCTTTCGTCAAGCGGGCGCGCGACAGCGAGAAGTACACGCATTTCGAAATCACGATCACCGAAGGCCGCAATCGGCAGGTGCGCCGCATGGTGGAGGCCCTGGGTTCGGTCGTGCTGAAGTTGGTCCGCGTGGCGATCGGCCCGCTCGGGATCGGCGAGTTGAACGTAGGAAAGTGGCGATACTTAGAGCCCTTCGAGCGTGCCAAGCTCATGCCTCAGCGAAGTTTGGCTCGTAAAGCCTCCACCCGCTTGACGTAGGTCGACTCGAAACTCCGCCGGGGAACGGCTAGCTTCTGGCGCATGAGCGGCTCCTTCAAAAGTTTCTTGCTGCCCGCGGGCAACCGGTCCGCGGCCCGCTGGAAACTGTTCGCTTGCTCGTTCTGCCAACCCGCCATGGCGCGGAAATAGCCGAACTGGTTGTCGACTTTCTTGCAGCCTTTCAGGAGGGCGTCCAGGACCTCGGCTCGGTCACTGTCGGTGAGCAACGGGCTCCCGCCGATGGTCGCACCCCACTCATCGAAGAAGGGCCCGAGGGGCAACAAAAGCGTCGGCGACTGGCGCAGGGGTTTGATCGGCCGCAGTGGGTAGTGGCGGTGGCCCTCAGCGCTCAGGCAGTCTTTGTACAGGCCCGCGATGTGTTGGAAGATGCCGCCGTAGGCCAGCTTGTTTTCGTGGGCCAAACGATGGAATCGCTGCTTTTGCTCGGAATGTTGGGCGGCACCTTCCCAAAAGCCGATGCCTTGGTCCAGGTCCCCCACGTTGTGCGTGATCGAGACCACCAGCAGCATGGTGTCGATCTCACGGCCAGGCGTGCGCAGAGCATTCAGAAACGCCTGCGCTTCCCGCTTCAACTCCGCGTCGATCAGGTCCGTAAAAGGCTCGTCCAAGCCCAATTGCAGAAATCGACCGAGGCCGCCGCTGGCCACCGAAAACCACTCTCCATTGTGCCCGGAGACCGGGCCCAATTCGCGGTCCACCGTAACTCGCTGGGAGATCCCGTCGAGAGTCCAATGCTGCATCTGCAGGGCAAACTTCGCCATGCGCCCCAATACCTCCGGGTCCCGTGTTTCATTCCACAGAATGCCTCGGATCTTGCTGTCGACATCGGTGGGAACGAAAGTGGCCACCGTGGCCTGATGGGCCGAGCAGCAGAGGGCAAAATAATCCTCGACGGTCCCAATGTCTTTGGCCGAAGCAAGGACGTTCAGGAATCCGTCGGGCGGCGCGCCCATTGCAATCAGTGGGCCAGGCAGCGGATGCAAGCGCGAAGCAAGGAAGGGAGCGGTATTTTGAACTTGTTCAAGAATCGTCTCCGGGTGAATATATTTTGACCATACCGGTTCAGCCATTCGATCCTTCAGTGTAGAGTATCGGGATGATTCGTCTTTTGTGTCTGCTGAGCGTGATGGGAATCGGGTGGGGGATCACCCGCGAAGAAGTGGTCTATCGAACGACGCCGCAGGGTGAGTTAAAGATGACGGTGTTCTATCCGGACGGCTGGAAGCCCACGGACTCGCGGCCCGGCATCGTCTTCTTTTTCGGCGGTGGCTTCGTCAACGGAAGCACAAGGCAGTTCTATTCCAAAGCCGGCTATCTGGCCAGTCGAGGTATGGTCGCCGCCAGCGCCGAGTACCGCGTCAAGAGCAAGCACAACACAACCAAAGAAGATGCGCTCGTTGACTGCCAAGCGGCCTTCGCCTGGCTCCAAGCCCATGCCCGGGAACAGGGGATCGACCCAGCGAAGCTGTCGGCCGGCGGCGGCTCCTCTGGCGGCTCCTGTGCGATGTCGCTCTTGGCAACCGGTGCCAAGCCGGCTTCGATGGTGCTCTTCAATCCTGGCGGCCTGGCGCAAGCCGAACCCGTCGCTGGAATGCCGCCCACGATTCTCTTCTTCGGCTCCGCGGACAAGATGTACCCGGAAGCGCAAGCCTATTGGCGGAAGGCGCAGGCCAGCCGATTGCCGGTGCAACTGTTTGTCGCCAAGGGCCAGCCGCACGGATTTTTCAATGATCGCGGTGACGGTACTTGGCATGGTTCCACCACCTACTTGGCCGATGGCTTTCTGCGCTCGCAGGGGTTTTTGCACGGCAAGCCAACCATCGCGATGCCGCAAGGCAGCATGGGGGCGCTCTTCGCCGAAGGCGCTCTGCAGCCGTCTCCCGCCGCGCCGCAACGGCCAATCCCCGATGGCATTGAATCGCATTTGAATGTGGAGTACGTCCCAGGATTACTGCTCGACGTTTTCGTCCCGAAATCGAAGCTGGCAAAGCCGCCGCCACTCATCGTTTGGATCCACGGCGGAGCTTGGCAGAACGGATCGAAAGAGAACGCTCCGTCGCTACAATTGGTGCCCCGCGGCTTTGCCGCGGCGAGCATTCGGTACCGCTTAAGCCAGGTGGCTCCGATGCCCGCCCAGATCGACGATTGCCGCGCCGCGATCCGCTTTCTACGCAAGAACGCCAGCAAATACGGCTACGATGGATCGAAGATTGGCGTCTGGGGCTCCTCGGCCGGCGGTCACTTGGTCGCCCTCCTCGGCACCATCGGGGAAGGGGAGGACAAAGTACAAGCTGTCGTCGACTGGTTCGGACCCACCGCGCTCCGTCGCATGTCGATGTACGCTTCCCGCATGGATCACGATTCGCCCGAGGCTCCCGAAGCCCGTCTGATCGGCGGCCCCGTGCAACAAAACGCGGAGTTGGCTGAGAAGGCCAACCCCATCTCGTACGTCACGAAGGACGACCCGCCCTTTCTGATTCAGCACGGAGACGCCGATCCGCTGGTTACCCTCGAGCAGAGTGAACTGTTGCGGGATGCCCTCCAGAAGGCCGACGTGCCCGTGGAGTTGACGGTCTTCCACGGTGCCGGCCACGGCGGGCCAGCCTTCCAAACGGCGGAGAACCTGGCCAAGATCGCGACTTTTTTTGAGCGAGTGTTGCGCTAGCGGAACAGCCGACGTTCACGGCGCAAGAACGCCGGAGTATCCACGTCGTCGAACGGATCGACCGGTTTCGGCGCCTCCGCCGAGGCCGGTTCCGCAGGCTGCGGCGGAGCCACCCATTCGGCCTCGGGCGTCTCGATTTCGGCCTCGGAAAACGGCTCTCGCTCCATCGGATGGATCGGCGGCGGAGGCGTGGGCAAGTCCATAAACAGCGCCGGGTCCACGGCCACCGGTTGCGACCCTGGCGTCTTCCGGCGTTGGATCTGCGGCAAGGTCTGCCGTTCGAAGCCGGTCGCGATCACGGTCAGCTTGACCGTCTCGTCCATGCTCTCGTCGGCGACGACGCCGAAGCTGATCTGGACGTCATCGTTCTGCGTCGCCTCGCGAACCAGGGTGCATGCCTCGCTGACTTCGAGCAGGCCCAAGCGGCTCGACCCCGTAATGTTAATCAAAATTCCGCGCGCACCTTCCACGCCGCCCTCTTCCAGCAGCGGCGAGTTGATCGCCTGCCGCGCCGCTTCGATGGCTGCATCTTCGCCGGTCGCGGTCGCCGTGCCCATCATGGCGTAACCCATGCCGGACATGATCGCCCGTATGTCCGAGAAGTCGCGGTTGATGATGCCCGGCGTCGTGATGATGTCGGCGATACCCTGTACAGCCTGCCGCAACACGTCGTCGGCCATCTGCAACGCTTCCTGGAAGCTCGTGTTCTTACCCGCCAACTTGAGCAACTTATCGTTAGGGATCGAGATTACCGTGTCGACCACTCCAGCGATCTCGGCCAGCCCCTGCTCGGCCTGCTTCATCCGACGAGGCCCTTCAAAGCTGAACGGCTTCGTGACGACGGCCACCGTCAATGCGCCCAGTTCCCGAGCCAACGACGCGACAATCGGCGTGGCACCCGTGCCGGTCCCCCCGCCAAGGCCGGAGGTTATGAAGACCATGTCGGCGTCTTCGAGTATCTCGATGATGCGGTTGGTGTCTTCCATCGCCGCCTGGCGGCCGACCTCCGGGTTCGCCCCGGCGCCCAGGCCATTCGTGATCTTGCTGCCAATCGGCAGTTTATTCGGCACTGGAGAAGCCTGCAGCGCCTGCATGTCGGTGTTGAGGACGTAGAACTCTACGCCTTGCAACCCAGCGTTCATCATGCGAGCGACGGCGTTGCACCCGCCTCCCCCGACGCCGATCACCTTGATCCGGGTGCCGAGATCGGCCTCTTCCTGAATGTGAAATTTGAGTTCTGCCATGGTGATACCTTCCGCGCTTAGCGCATTAAAAGATTAAGAAAAGGGGGGCGGGGCTTGCGCCCGTCGCGGTGTTGTTTCAAGCGGCCCGAGTACATGGCCAGGCCAGCGGCGGTGGTCCAACTCGGATTGTTGAGCCGACTCGGCCAGTCCTGGATACCGACCGGCAACCCGTTGCGGGCCGGGCAATTCAGGACGAGTTCGGCGACGTCGCACATGCCGTTCAGTCGAGCGCCGCCGCCGCACAGCACGATGCCTTCGAGCAGCGACCGATCCATGTCGGCTTCAATCACTTTGCGCTGCAAGTACTCGAACAGAAACTGCGCTCGCGCCTCGAGCATGTCGTTCAGCTCCCGCCGAGGTGCTTCCCGGGCGGGCCTACCTTCGGCCGACGGCACCTCAATGTAGGTGTTGTCCGCCGTCAAACCCAGAATCGCGCAACCGTACTCAATCTTCAGCCGCTCGGCATCCTCGTGCGTCACGTGAAAGCCCGTGCTCACGTCGCGCGTGAAGTGGTCCGCGGAGACAGGTATGCTCGTCGCCTGCACCAACGCCTCGCCGTCGTAGATCACCAGCTCGGTCGAGTGCAGCCCGATGTCGGCCACCGCAACGCCCTTCGCCCGCTCCTCCGGCAGAACGCACGCATACGCCGCCGCCATCGCCTCGAAAACCGTCTCTTCCACGGCCAGATGCGCATGATGAACGGCGCTGACAAGGGCCTGATGGTCGATGGCCGACGTCGTCACGACGTGTACATTCGCCTCGAGCCGCGAACCACGGATCCCGCGCGGATTGAGTATCCCGGTCCGGCCATCGACGGTAAAATCCTGCGGCAAAACCTGGAGCAGAATGCGATCGTCTTCGAGACGTACGCGGCACGCTAGTTCTACCGCGTAGCGCATGTCCGAATCGTCGATCTCGCGAGGCCGGCCGAACTCGTAGACGCCTCGGGCATTGGCCCCTTTCACCGCTTCGCCGCCCAAACCAACCACCGCCGCGTCGAAGGAAACCTGCGCTTGCCGCTCGGCCTCCCGAGCCGCTTCCCGGATGCATTCCGACATCACGTCCCGGTCCGCAATCCGGCTCTTCGTCCAGCCTTTCGATTCGACTTCGCCCGAACCCAAAAAGCGAATTTTACCGTCCTCGACGACGCAAACGACGCAGCGGGTGTAGAAACTTCCGGCGTCCAGTCCGACCGCCAAACGAACCCGGCTACCAGCCATGGGCGATCCCTCCATGCAGCGCCAGCCCTGCCGCTACGGCCCAGCTTGGTGCGGAAAGTTCCAGCGGCCATTCCGCCACGCCGATCACTTGGCCCAACCGGACGGGGCATTGCAACAACTCTTCGGCGAAGTCACAGAGGCCGGGCAGGGAAGCGCCCCCGCCCGCGAGAATCAACCCACCCGGAGGCGGCAACTGTCCCGATAGTTCTTCGATCCGAAACTCAAGCATGTGCAGATACTGTCCGGCTCGCGCCTCCAGAATCTCCTGCAATGGCGTAGTTTTTTGTTCCACACCGATCCGGCCAATACTCCCTTCCGCCAGTTTGAGATGCTCGGCCTCGGCCAGCGGCAAATCAAAAAGGCTCGCGATATCCTGCGTGAACTCGCGCGACCCAACATCCACGCTGGCCGTGCGAATCCCGCCCGTCAAATCGCTGTAAGCCAGCTCCGTCGCGTCGACTCCAATCGTCGCCGCGCTGATGCCGCCCTGCCGCATTAGGTCCGACGTCGTTGCCAGCAATGCAGCCTCGCTCTCGACGGCGAAATCAGCCACGCGCAGACCGCTCCGCTCAATCGCGGCGTTCAAGGCTTCCATCTGATTGAACGCATCGGCATACCCAACCGTAATCGCGTCCACCGAAATGCCCGCCCGAATGCCGGCCGAAAGCGCCGCCGCCGATATGGATCCCGCCACGGCATCAGCGTTCCGAATGCGACCGTCCTGCCAACCCTGCGAAGGTACGACGCTCGCACTCCGCAAACGGGGTCGACCGCTGATCCACTCAATCACCACGCACCGTGTATACACGCTGCCCGCGTCGAGTCCGGCCCGCAAAAGGGATCCGCTAGACTCCACGCGGAACCTCAACACGGATGATCTGTTCCGCTTGCCCGGGGCCCTGCGGCACCGACAAAATGCTGCCTTCGATGCGAAGGTCAAAAATGTTCGATTCCGGTGCACGCTTCTGGATCTCGGGATAACTCAGCCGGAACTTCTCCAGCCGCCGCTTGAACTGGCGGTCCCCCAAAAAGAGTGTAACCACGCGACCGCTTTCATCCTGCATCACCTTTAGGTTACCCGGATCGGCGGCATCGACTTCAGATATTTTTGCGGCCAAGGTCCCGGCGTCCTGCAGCAACTTCACGAAACGGTGGACGCGCAACTTGCGATCGTCCTCGGCCTGGCGAGGAGTTACCCCCGAAAGCACAGGCAGCTTGAAGTCCCCCGCCTGCTGCAATTGCAAAATGTTGCCGTCGCCATCAATCAAGGCGGGCCGCGCGGAGTGATCTTCGCTCGGTATCTGGATCCAGGCTACCGGCTCTCGTTCGGTAATGTGAACCCGCACCCGATTGGGCCAAACCCGAGTTACACTGGCCTCGGCGATCCAAGGATTTTCCAGCAACTGCAGGCGCCGCTGACGGATCGGAACCATGTAAAGGCTGCGTCCGTAGTCAGAGCCAAACGGAGCGGCCACCTGAGCCCGAGCCGCATTCTTGATGCCGTGAATCTCAAGATTCGGACTCTCCTCTCCTAAGTCCGGCGGCATGGGCACCCGGAACTGCGCGTCTCGCAAAAGATAGTTCTGCGTCTCCTGCCAGCCGAGCAGCAGGCCGACAAGGGCGACTGAAAACAGCGTGGCCCAAACAAGACCCCTACGCACGGTTCGAAAGCGAGCCTGGCGATCTTCGGTGCGGACGGCGGCGGTAGGGGGCTGTTTGCGTGCCATGAAATGTTTCCTATTGCTTCAGACGGGAAAGGAGCTTGTCGCCGGCCTGCCAGACGCTGCCGGCTCCTAGCGTGATGATCAGGTCGCCGGGCTGCGCCGCGGCCAGGACGGCTTCGATCGCCGCCTCAATCGTGCCACAATACTGGGCGCCGCGGTGGCCAAAATCCTGCAGGCGGCGGACCAGCGCCTCGGCCGTGACCCCTTCGATCGGAGCCTCCGAGGCCGCGTAGATATCCAGCAGATACACCGCTTCGGCCTGATGGAAACTTCGCGCAAAATCGTCCATCAGGTGCTGCGTGCGCGTATACCGATGCGGTTGAAAAACAACGTGAATGCGCCCAAACTTGCAAAGCCGAGCCGCCGCCAGCGTCGCGCGGACCTCGGTGGGATGATGACCGTAATCATCGATCACGGTCACGCCGCCCTCTTGGCCCTTCAACTGGAACCGCCGATCAACGCCCGTGTATTCCAGCAACCCGCGCCGGATCACATCCTGCGGCACGTCCAACTCATCGGCCAGCGCAATCGCCGCCGTCGCATTCAAAACGTTGTGCACGCCCGGCACGCGGATCTGAAAGGTACCAAGATCCTCACCCCGCAAACGCAACTTCCAAGTCGATACGAAGTGGCCGCAATCGGCATCCGTAATCTGCAGGTCAGCCTGGGAGCTGAACCCATACGTGATCGTTCGGCGCTTCACTTCGGGCAGGATCTGCTGCACGTTCTCATCGTCCAAACACAACACCGCCGCTCCGTAAAAAGGAACCTTATTCACGAAGTCGCGGAAGGCGGCGCGGATCTCCTCAATCGAGTGATAGTGATCCAGATGTTCCCGGTCAATGTTCGTCACCACCGCCAGAATCGGCGCGAGCTTCAGGAACGAACCATCGCTCTCATCGCTCTCGACCACCAGAAAGTCACTTTTACCCAGGCGAGCGTTGCCTCCGCCCAGCGTCCCCACCTTGCCGCCAACCACCACCGTCGGGTCGAGCCCGGCGTAAGCCAAGATCGCCGCCGTCATGGAAGTCGTCGACGTCTTTCCATGGC
>JANODS010000511.1:0-2137 GCA_031412835.1 Acidobacteriota bacterium
CTAACCCCATCCTCCAGGAAAATATCAATGCGAAAGTCATCCCTACTCAAAAACAATCCCGTCATCCGGACCCTCGACTCGATCCAGTGAAAGATGCAAGTAGGAAACCAAAATTGCCTCATCCCGCCAAGCCCCCGCAGAAGCCCTCGTGCCGCCGAGGTTTCAAGGCGAGAATCAACGGTTCGGCGGGTATCGATAGCGCTCCCGGTCCGCCACAACGCTTCGACATTACTTTCGTGGCGGTATCATAAAGCACATGCGCAATGAATTCACCGCAATTGTCGAGCAAGATGGCCCATGGTACATCGCGTATTGCGCCGAAGTCCCCGGTGCGAACGGACAAGGTAAGACGCGAGAAGATTGCCTCGCCAACTTAAAGGAAGCGATCACCTTGATCCTGGACTACCGGCGCGAAGAATCCTTACGTGCCCTCCCTCCGGCAGCCAAGCAAGAACTCGTTGTCGTTGGATGAAGCTCGAAGCACTCCTGCGCCATCTACGCCGCAACGGTTGTGTTGTACGGAGGGAAGGCAAAGAACATTCACTCTGGGAGAACCCCCAAACCGGGCACGCCGATGCGGTGCCGCGCCATACCGAAATCGCCAACCTTCTCGCCAAACGAATCTGCCGAAAGCTCTCTATCCCAGACCCTCCGGGATAGGTATCGAGACACTCTTTCGTGCTTCTTGTCGAAGACAAAGCGACTGCCGTTCGCAGCGTTCAACGGAAACCGCTGCTCCACAAACGCAGATTCCCAAAACGTCACGGCGGCGGTAGTCAAAATTCCGCCTGCCAATCAATTCCGAGTGGTACGGCGTAGCCTTTCTTAAAAAAGCAATGCGAAGCGCACGAGATCCGCGAACTTTGCACCACTCCGTAATACGACGGGGATTGCAATGCCGCAAGGCGGGCTCAGCTCTCAATCCCCTCACCCGCTCCCAACTCAGCCTCCAACTCCTCAATCGTCGGCAGCGTCCCCTTGAACTCATCCGGCAGCTTCAGTAGATGAGTAAACTCCGCAATGCCCATCGGAGTCGTCGTACCCCGCAGCGCATATTCCACGATCACCTCCGTCTTCGACTTACAAAGAATCAACCCAATGCTCGGCTGGTCGCTCGGATGCTTGAGCGTCTCATCCACCGCCGCCAAATAGAAGTTCAGTTTCCCAGCATACTCGGGCTTGAACTCGCCACCCTTGATTTCTATCACCACATAGCTCCTCAGCTTAAGGTGATAGAAAAGCAGGTCAAGCCGGTAGTCCTTCCCGCCCACGTCCAGCGGATACTGCCGACCCACAAACGCAAATCCAATCCCCAACTCCACCAGGAACTTCTGTAAATGCGCGACCAACCCCGACTCGATCTCTCTCTCCTTGGCGTCCTCGGCCAGCATCAGGAAATCGAAGTTGTACGGGTCCTTCAACAACTGCTGCGCCAAATCGGATTGCGGCGACGGCAACGTCCTCTGAAAATTGGTAATCGCCTTCCCCTGGCGGCGGTAAAGACCGCTCTCAATCTGCATCACCAGAACGTTCCGGCTCCAACCGTTCTCAACCGCCGCCCGGGCGTACCAGAGTCGTTCCTCCCTGACCTTCACCTTCTCAAGAAGCGTTAGGTTATGGAACCAAGTCAATTTTGCAAGTGGCTCTTGCAAAATTGGCGCCTCCGTCCAAGCCTCCGCAAAAGCCTTCATGTAGCCAAGGTTTCGAAGCGAGAGCCCCTTCATTTCAGGAAACTGCGCCGCCAGATCCTTCGCCAGACGCGGAATGATATTCCGGCCCCAGCCCTCTACACCCTGGCGCGCAAGAATCTCCTTGCCGATGCCCCAATAGAGCATTACAAGCTCCTGGTTGACGGCAACCGCCGCTCGAACCTGAGCCGTCCTGATCCGATCTTTGATGCTCGCCAGCAGCGACGCGTAAGACTCAATACTCGGAATCAGTTCTTCCATTTGCACCTCCTTTGATACCAAATAACGCGGCGAAAAGCTCCTCCAGCGATAACTGCCCCGGAATCAAGCACTTCCAGCTCCGCTTTTCAATTTCCCCCTCCCGCCAAATCCCGTTCACCGCACACAAAAATAAAGATAAGTCCCAATCTCTTCAACCACCTACAAGGAAGTTTCAACCACCCTCCGAT
>JANODS010000512.1:0-2121 GCA_031412835.1 Acidobacteriota bacterium
GGCGCAATCCGGACCATCACATTCGCACCCCCTGTCCGGTTCCGCCCATTCTGCCCCCACACCAAATCGCTCTCCCGGTCGTCATGTATCCCGGCGCCTAGATACACCGTCACCCGGCCCGTCACCGTCACCGCCGCCTGCGCCCATCCCCCCCGGCTCCTCACCGCCTCCACGGCTCCACCCGGCAGAAAGCGAAAGCTCTGCCGTAACGAACCCAAATGGTGAACATTCTCGCCGTTGAAGAACGTCCCCGTCAGCTCCAACTTCTCCACCGGCTGCGCCTTCCAGTCCAGCGTGAAAATTCGCGACGGCACGCTCCGCCCCGTCACGTGCGACGTCGAAACATGTCCCCCCACTCCAAACTCAAACTTGTCCTTCACCCACGCCCCGCGCATCTCCAGCGACGGCCGCCGCAGCGTAACCAGCGCCGCGTTCGCCAACCCAGACTGCTCAGAAGTCTGCATCACCGCCCCCTGCAGCCGGAAGTCGCCCAACTTCTCCTCATACCGAATCTGCGGCTGCCACCGCCACAGGTTCCCCGCGCTAGTCAACGGCACCACTCCCACCGTCGCAAACGAAGTCGGGTTCCAAGGCGAAATTAACGGCTTCATCAGCCCCACCGAAACCGACCGCCGCTCCCAAGCCAACGTCGCCTCCGCCGTCCGCAGCCGAAACGGCACGTTCCCCGTCCCCTCCGTATTCCCCTCCCAAAAGTCCCCAAACGCTGACCCTGATACCTTCGCCCCAAAGAACGTTCGCGGTCCATGATAACGAATTCCCACTATCGACTGTCGAAACGTCAGCCCCGCCGCCCGCCGGTTCACCGCCGCGCTCGCCGTCGATGGCGTGTCCACGCCCCCCGCCCCCGCCGAGTTCGCAAACACGTTGAACAGCGCCATGCCCGAAAACTCAATCGGAAACCGGCTCGCCGCCTCCACCTTCGTCGACGCCTGCTCCTCGATCCGCCGCTCGGCAATCTCCAACCGCTCCGGAACTAAGGTCTCAACTTTCGCCCGCAGCTCTGCCACCTCCCCCCGCAACTTCGCGTTCTCAGCCTCCAACTTTTCCAACCGAGCCAATATGTCCGCCTGCGCCCACAGCGCCGGCACCCAGAGCAAAATCAGTAGTCTACGCATAGAGCATTTCCTTCAACGCCTCCCGCACCGCCGCCGTCGAATACGGCTTTGGAAAGAACAGATCCGCCCCGGCCTTCTCCCCCGGCCCCGCCGACATCGCAATCACCGGTGCCCCCGGCTTCATCCTTCGAAAGTTCACGATCAGCGCCTCCCCGTTCATCCGCGGCAGGTCCAAGTCAGTGCACAAAGCATCCGCCCGCCCCAGCATCCCGAACCCGTCCTGCCCGTCATACGCCACCAACACGTCCGTATCCGGCAGCAGACTCAACGCCACCGCCAGCGTATCCGCCAGCGCCCGGTTGTCCTCCACCACCAGCACGGTCCACCTCATGGCAAAAACCGATAGCCGATCCCGTGCACCGTCACGAAGTGCCGCGGCACCGCCGGGTCCCCTTCAAACTTCTGCCGCAGCTTCACGATATGCGCGTCCACCGTCCGCGTATGCGGAAACGAGTTGTAGCCCCAGACCGAGTTCAAAATCACGTCCCGCGTCAACGGCCGGTCCGGATTCTGCAGGAAGAACACAAGCAGGCTGTACTCCGCCGGAGTCATCTTCACCTCCTGCCCCGCCCTTTGCACCATGCGCCGCTCAATGTCCACTTCCGTATCCGAGAACTTCAATACGTGGTGAGCCTCGCCCGACGACCGCCGCAGAATCGCCCGGATCCGGGCAATCAACTCCCGCCGCCCAAACGGCTTCACCACGTAGTCGTCCGCCCCAATCTCCAGCAGCAGGACCTTATCGATCTCGTCCCCCACCGCACTCAGTACAATAATGGGAGTGTGCACTTTGTCCGTGCGCAGTTGGCGGCAGATCTCCACCCCGCTCATCCCTGGGAGTCGCAAATCCACCAGGATCAGGTCCGGTTTCAGACTCAACGCCTTCTCGTAGCCGTCCCGTCCGTTGGCGCTCTGGTGAACCCGAAAGCTCTCCTGCTCCAGCATCAAGCCGATCGTATCTCTCAAGCTGTCATCGTCATCGATT
>JANODS010000513.1:0-1356 GCA_031412835.1 Acidobacteriota bacterium
TTTCGGCGGCGGCGGATGGCGGAGGAGATTGAGGCCGAATTGGCGTTTCATCGGGAGATGGCAGAGGCGGCGGGGAATCCGATTCCTCTGGGGAATTCGAGCGTGATCAAAGAGAAGGCTTTTGATTTGTGGCGGTTCCAGTTTTTGGAGAATCTGGGGCGGGACATTGTCTATGCTCTGCGGGGGCTTCGGAAGAGCCCGGGGTTTGTGGGAACGGCGCTGCTTTCGCTGGGGCTGGGGATTGGGGTGAATACGACGATGTTCTCACTGGCCGTCGAGTTTTTGCTGAGCGAGCCTTCGGTGCGGGAGGCGGGGGACCTCGTGTATATCCGGAAGGCTGGAAGTAGCCACTCGGAAGCTAAGGTGTTGGAACAGTTGCGGCGGAGCGGAGTGTTCGAAGACGTCGCGGGCGAGCGGGAGATGGCGTTTATCAACTTCAATGACGGCGTGGAGACGCGGCGGATTTTTGCGGACCAGACGACCAAGAACTTCTTCACCGCACTGGGGGTACCGGTGGCGATAGGTCGGGGTTGGAACGAGAACGATGGCAATGATGTGGCGGTGATTCATCCGCGGTTTTGGCGGAGCCAGTTGGGGGGAGATCCCGCGATAGTCGGCAAGGCGATTCGGCTGGATGGGCGGCCGTACACGGTGCTGGGGATTCTGCCGGAGAACTTTCGGAGCCTGACGGGCTATGGGTACGCTCCGGACGTGATGGTGCCTGCTTATAGTCAGGGGATCTCCTTCCGTATCTTCGCGCGGCGGAAGGCGGGGATGGGATTTGGTGAGATGAACGCGGCGCTGCCGGCTTTGAGTGAGCGGCTGGAGCGCGAGTTTCCGAGTGAGGAGGAACGAAATGGGGTATTGAAAGCGACGCCGGTGAGCGGCGTGGCGCGGCTGCAGATGGAGCGCGAGGCGCTCACCGTGGCTTTGTTCTTCGCGATTTTGTTGGTGCTGGTGGGGCTGGTTTTACTGATTGCTTGCGTGAATGTGGCGGGACTGCTGCTGGCTCGGGCTTCGGTACGGCGGCAGGAGATCGCGATTCGGGTGGCATTGGGGGCGAGCCGGGGGCGGTTGTTGCAACAGCTTCTGGCGGAGAGTTTGCTGCTTTCGTTGACGGGGGCGGGACTGGGTTTTGGATTTGCGTTGGTGGCGGCGAAGGCGGCGGCGGCGATTCCGTTGCCGCTGCCGTTTCCGATTCGGTTGCAGGTGGAGCCGGATTGGCGGGTGGCTACTTATGCGGCGGTGTTGGCTGTGGTGGCGACGCTGGCTAGCGGGTTGCTGCCGGCTTTGCAGAGTGTAAGGGAGTCTTTGACGGCGGGGATGCATCGGGAGAGGAAGTTGCGACTGCGACGG
>JANODS010000514.1:0-2743 GCA_031412835.1 Acidobacteriota bacterium
ACCAAAAGCCGAATTCTCCAACGTGCCAAGACCTTGCTCGGCGAAGGGCTCCTGACCAACGAAGGCGCGTCTCATATCAAGCAACGCCGCATGGTCCAGCCTGCTTTCTACCGCGACCACCTGGTCGGCTATGGCGCGCAAATGGTCGCCCTCGCTGACCAATCCCGCCGCCGTTGGAAAAACGAAGCCGTTCTCGACATCGACCAGGAAATGATGCGGCTCACGCTCGCCATCGTCGGCCAAACACTCTTCAGCGCCGATGTCGAACACGAAGCGCCGCAAGTCGGCGAAGCGATGAACGCCCTCGTCGCCATCATGCCGTTGCTCATGCTGCCCGGCTCCCAGTTCATCGAGTATGTGCCGCTCCCCGCCACGCGTCGCTACCTCCGCGCCGCCAAACTCGTCGAAGGAACCATCTACCGCATCATCAACGAACGGCGGGCCTCCGGCGAAAACCCCGGCGATTTACTCTCGATGCTCATGGCCGCCCGCGACGCCGAAGGCGACCAGTCCGCCATGTCCGATAAGCAGGTCCGCGACGAAGCGCTCACCCTGTTTCTTGCCGGCCACGAAACCACCGCCACCGCCCTCGCCTGGACCTGGTACCTCCTCGCCCGGCATCCCGAAGCAGAAGCCGCCCTCCACGCCGAACTCGCCTCGGTTCTCAATGGCCGCCTGCCTACGTTTGACGACCTCCCCCAACTCCGCTACACCCAGCAGGTCTTCGCCGAATCCATTCGCCTCTATCCGCCCGCCTGGGCCATCGGCCGCATGGCGCGCGAACCGCTCGAACTCGCGGGCTACACGCTGCCCGCCAAGTCCATCGTGCTTATGAGCCCCTACCTCATGCACCGCAACGCCAAGTACTGGCCCAATCCGAATCAGTTTGAACCCGCCCGCTGGGCGGACGGCGACTTCTACAAACGCGACTTCACGTACTTCCCCTTCGGCGGCGGGCCGCGCATCTGCGTCGGCGAACGCTTCGCCTGGATGGAAGGCGTGTTGCTGCTCGCCGTCATCGCCCAACACTGGCGCTTTCGCCTCGTCCCCGGTCACGTCGTCGAGCGCAAGGCGTTGATCACCCTGCGCACGAAAAACGGCATTAAGGTTACTGCGCTGGCCCGCTGAGGCTCTTCTGCCGCGCGGGCAGAAACTCATCGCCGGCTCGCCATGTGGTCGTCACGCTGGAGTTGGCAATCGTCAACCCGATCGTCCATCCGAAGCGCCCCATCTGTTCCATTCCCGCAAAGTCCCAGCTTTCTTTGTATTCATCCGACGGCTGATGATAGTGCTTCGCGTTGTACTCGTAGATGATGTTATCGCCGAACGTCTCATCCTTGCCCCAATACTCCGTGCCCATATTCACCGAAAACGCCGGCACCCCCGCCCGCGCAAACGCGAAATGGTCGGAGCGATAGTAGTGCCCCTGCTCCGGATGCGGGTCGGCCTTAATCTTCAGGTTGAACCGCTTCGCCGTCGCTTCAACAGTCGGATAAACGCTTGTCCGTTCGGCTCCGATCACGACCACATCCTTCACCGCGCCGAACGGATAGAACGAGTCGTAGTTCACATTCAGCATCGTCTTCCCGGCTGCGATGATCGGCTTCGCCGCGTAAAACTCGGCGCCCCGCAGTCCACTCTCCTCGGCCGTCACCGCCAGGAAAATCGCTGATCGCTTGGGTCTCTGTTGCAGCGCCGCCCACGCCCGCGCCGCCTCAATCAAAATGCCGCAACCGGTCGCATTGTCCACCGCGCCGTTGTAAATCGCATCGCTGCCCTTCTCCGCTCCCATCCCCAGGTGATCCCAGTGGGCGCTAAAAATCACCGCCTGCTGGCGCAACTCTGGATCGCTCCCCCGCACAATCCCCGCCACATTCGCCGCCCGAATCGCCCGCAGCTTCGTCGGAATCGCCCCCTTCACCGCCATCCCGAGCGGCATCGCCCGAAAGCCCTTCGTGTTCGCCTGCGCCAACAGCTCATCCAGATTCTTGCCCAGCGCTTTTTCCGCCGCCCCCCGGGTCACCCACCCCGCGAACGCCAGCGCCTGCGCCCCCGCCTCCAGCTTCACCTGCGGATCCTCCTTGCCCCACGAACTCCGCACCACCTCCCAGCCATAACCGGCCGTCGGCGAAGTATGCAGAATCAAACAGCCCACCGCGCCGCGCCGCGCCGCCTCTTCATACTTGTAGGTCCACCGCCCGTAGTACGTCAGCGCCTTCCCACCGAAAAACTTCGGGTCGTCGCTCGGCGGCTCGTTCGTAAACAGCACCACCACCTTCCCCTTCACATCCACCCCGGCGTAGTCGTCCCAGCCGAACTCCGGCGCGGTAATTCCATGCCCCACAAACACAGCCTCCGCTCCAAACTCGGCCATGCTCTTCTGCTGCAAGGTGTTCCCGACAAAGTCCACCGCCCACGTCAGCTCGGTCGTCCCCAAGGTCAGTTTCGCGGCCGACTGCGGCTCCACCCCAACTAGGTCCACCCGTTGGAAAAACGTGCCGTTGTCTCCGGCTGGCTCGACTCCCGCCAAAGCCAACTGCGACGCCAGATACGCTGTCGCCAAGTCGCCTCCCCGCGTTCCCACCCCGCGCCCTTCAAGCAAGTCGCTCGCCAGGAACTTCACGTGTTCCCGAATCCGCGCGCCAGAAATCTCGGCCTGCGCCCACAGCGCCGCCGTCCACATTCCAATCAGTACGAGCCTCATGCTGTTCAGTGTAAGCTCTCCCCTTTCAAATTCCGAAAA
>JANODS010000515.1:0-6590 GCA_031412835.1 Acidobacteriota bacterium
GAGGCGGCGGCGTTCTATTGGCGACCGGATGCGCCGGCTTCGAATCAAAATTCCGCAGCGCCGATTTTGATCACGCGGGACGACGGGGCGAAGGCGTACGCGGAGGGGCACTGCCGGTGTATTGACCAGGTTCATTTTGCGCAAGCCAACGTGGCGACGCGGCGGACCTATACGCTTGAGTACAACGCGGCGAAGACACCGCGGAGTTTCACGTTGGAGTTGGGGCCGGCCCCGGCGGGGAGTTGGATTGATGCGCGGGTTCCGGTGCCGCCGGGGACGTTCAGTGTTTATCAGCGCATCGGGGCGCAATGGCTACCGATGGCAAGTGGGGAGGAGCAAGGTTACCTGAATGTCCGCGTGCAGCAGGGCCAGGCGGTGCTGGTGTGCAGGACGGGAGGCCTCTGCCGGTAGTAGAAAACCAGGCGGTTCGACGGCTAAGCCGCTACACTTACGGCAATGTCCATTGAAGAAGTGCGGCTGGCTTATGAGGAACGACAGCGGGCGGTACAAGCCAGCGTAGTCGAGATGGAAGGGGAGCAGTCGGGGCTACTGATGGGGCTGATTGGGGCGGCGGGCCTCTTCCTTTGGCTGGGCTATATGGCGCTGAGCCAGCACGCGTTTCCGGTTTGGGTGGCGCTGGTGGTAGTGCCCGGGGCTTGGTGGTGCGCCCAAAAGTTTGCGAAGGTAAACACGGCTCGCAAGGCGGTGAACCGTCTGTTGAGCTTTTACAAGACGGGCTTGGAAAGACTGGATGGCGAATGGGTGGGGACGGGGGAGACGGGCGAGGAGTATGTGGCGAAGGGCCACTTGTATGCTCGCGATTTGAATGTGTTTGGCGAGGGGTCGCTGTACGAACGGATTTGCCGGGCTCGGACAGAGGCGGGGAAACAGAAGTTGGCTGATTACTTGGGGGAGCAGAGCCAGTCCGTGGAAGAGTGCCAAGGGCGGCAGGAGGCGGTGAAGGAGTTGCGCGATAAGGTAGCGCTGCGGGAGGCGATGGCAACGTTAGGTTGGGAGGCGACGATGCCACAGGCCGGGACGTTTTCGACGTGGCTGAATTGTCCACCGACGTCGTTTGCGCCGTGGATGCGGTGGGCGGCGGTGGGATGCAATGTGATGGTGGTGACGGGCGGGGCGCTGTTGGCAACGGGGATCGTGGATTGGCAGAATTATGGGCAGGTTTTGTTGGTTGGATTGGCGTTACAGACGGCGTTTGGATCGACGCTGCGGGAGGCCGTGAACGGCATCATCGAAAGCAGCCGGATCGTTTCGATTGAGATTGGGATGATCCGGGAGGGGTTGGCGCTGCTGGAGAAGCAGGAGTTCACTTCGGCGAAGTTGCGGGGGTTGGCGGAGCGCGTGAAGCGCGAAGGGGCGAGCGGGGAAATACGGAAGGCGCAGCGGTATTGGCGGCTTTTGGAGGAGCGGAATAAAGAGTGGTTTTATTCTCCTTCGTTGCTATTTATGGTGGGGACGCAGTGCGCGATGGCGGTGGAGGCTTGGCGGGTGGAGCATCGGACGCGGTTTCTGGTTTGGTTGGACGCGTGGGGGGAGTTTGAGGCGTTGAACGCGTTGGCTTGTTATGCGTACGAATCGCCGGAGGATTGCTATCCGGAGCTAGTGAAGGGTGGCGCGGTGTTCGTGGCGGAGGGGTTGGGGCATCCGCTTTTGGACGCCGCGGCTTGCGTGCGGAACGATGTGCGGTTAGAGGGAGAGGGGACGCGGGTGTTGGTGATTAGCGGGTCGAACATGGCGGGGAAGAGTACGTTGTTGCGGTCGATCGGGGTGGCGACGGTGTTGGCGGGGGCGGGGGTTCCGGTGCGGGCGCGGGGGCTGCGGCTATCGCTGTTTGCGACCTGTGCGTCGCTGTCGTTGCAGGATTCGATTCAAGAGGCGAAGTCTCGGTTCCAGGCGGAGGTGGAGCGGTTGCGGGCGTCAATTGAGATGGCGGGGAAGCGGCCGCCGGTGCTGTTTTTGATTGACGAAATTTTCAGTGGGACGAACTCGCGGGATCGGCGGATAGCGGCGGAGGCGGTGGTGAAGACGCTGGTGGCGGCGGGAGCGGTGGGGGCTCTATCGACGCATGATTTGGCATTGACGGAGATAGCGGATTTGGCGGGGATACGGGGGGTGAACGTGCATATGGGATCGCGGGGGGAGGGGGATCCGTTGGACTTTGATTACTTGTTGAAGGCCGGGGTGACGCAAGAGCAGAATGCGTTGGCGATTGCGCGGTTAGCGGGGGTGGTGATTCCGGAGGGGGCGGGGTAGACTCGGAAGTGGAATGAAATTTTTAGTGAGCATTCGTTTTAGTGAGCATTCATAAAGATGAAGACGGTGTCTACATTGCCGAGTGCCCTTCCCTTCCCGGTTGCGTGAGCCAAGGGATGTCGGAGGGCGAGGCCGAACTGAACATTGCGGATGCGATCCGGGAGTGCTTAGCGGTGCGTGCGCTGAACTGACGATAAAGGAGTTCGTGGCGGCGACTCGTTAGCGCGCAGCGTCGTTAGAGCGGGGCGGCGTTCGCTTTGGTGATGGCGGCTCTCATGCCGGCGGCGATGACTTGCTGGGCGCGGAGGCCGTCATTGTGGTTGGTGGGAAAGGGCACGCCACGCTGGCAGCAATCGATGAAGGCCGCTACTTCGGCTTTGTAGGCAGGCCCGAAGCGGTCGACGAATTCGGGCGCGCCGGGGCCGCCGAAGCCGCCGGGGAAGACGCGGCGGGCGACGGGTTCGGAGGCTCCGCGACGGCAGTAGATTTCGACGAGAGTCTGGTCGGGGCGCTGCTCGAAATGGCCGATGCGAATCTGGCCCTGGTCGCCGTAGATGACGGTTTCGACGCGATAGCCGGCGACGTGATTGCGAGTAACTTGGACCTGGGCGGCGAGGTTGTCGCCGAACCACATGCAGAGCATGGCGTCGTCAAAATCTTCGACGGCGGTGGTGAGGGCGTGGCTGTAGATGCGCGAGCCGAGGGCAAGGGCGCAGGTTGGCATTTGGCCGGTGAGCCAGAGAATTTCGTCGACGTTGTGGACGGCCATGTCTGGAAGGATGCCGTCGCTTTGATAGCCGTTCGGGGTGGGGGCGGAGTCTTCGAGAGCGGAGTAGATTTTGAAGACGCGACCGATTTGGCCCGCGTCCATGCAGTGCTTGCCGTAGGCGATGGCGGCGTCGAAGCGGCGTTGGAAGGCGAGCATGAGGGCGTTGGGGGCGTCACGGTCGAGTTCGGCGCAGAAGGCGATGTCGCCGTCGAGAGAGCCGGTGAGGGGCTTTTCGAGAAGGACCCGGTGGCCGGCGCGGACGACGGCGGAGGCCTGTTCGCGGTGCTTCTCGGTGGGGGCGACGATCATGGTGGCGGCGGAGATGCCGGCGGCGAGGTAGGCGTCGAGAGAGTCGAAAACGGGGGCCGTGCAGCCGGTTTCGGCGACGAAGCGTTGGGTTTTGGCGGGGTCGATATCGACGAGGGCGGCGAGGCGGCAGAGGCCGTCCTGCCGTTCGAGTTCGAGGAGGTGGCGGGCGTGTACGGAGCCCATGCGGCCGAGGCCGACGATGCCGATTGCAAGAGGGGTGGACATAGCAGGTGTGGCGAGTCAGGGAGAAGTTTATCAGTTCGAGATTGAGCCTTGTTTCCAGGTGGGCATTCTGGCAGACTGGCAGCACCGGAGGCTGCGGTCAGCCGCAGTATTCTGGACTCCACGATAGAGGAAATCTTGTGTATGAAACGTAGAGTAGCTTTGCAATCGATATTGACGGCGAGCGCATTCAGCGCCGGGGCGGAGGCAGCGGCAGGGTCGGCGATTCAGCTGCACACCGATTTGGAGGTGAAGGCAGACTCCGAAACGCAACTGCTGGCGGACTTCGATAAATTGTTTCTACCGCGAATCAGGAGGGCGCCGGGATTTATCGACGCCAAGCTGCTGAAGTTCCGGAAGGCGAATATCGGTACGGCACCGGAACGATATAACTATCGACTGGTGCAGACGTTTGCGAGCGAGGAGTTACGGGAGAAATGGACGGCTCACGCCGACCACAAGATCGCTTGGCACACGGCGATTGAGAAGCATGTGAAGACACCGTTTATCGCTTATCTGTTCGATTCGCGGGGATAGGGTGGAGTTGGGGACAGGTCTGCCTGTCCTTATTTCATTTAGAAGACGACTTTTAGCCCTAGTTGCAACTGGCGAGGGCTGTTGCTCTGGCTGGTGATGCGGCCGAAGTTGTTACTCGTGAGGCCTCCGTCGGGGCCTCCCCAACGGACGCGGTTGAAGAGATTGAAACCCTCACCGCGAAAATCGAGACGGACGCGTTCGCCGAATTTGAAGGTGCGGGCGAAGGAGACGTTCTCACTGAGGTTCCAGGGCGTGCGCATGTCGGGGTTGCGGACGGGAGCGAAGCCGAGACTGGAGCGGGAGACATACACCGCGGTTTCGGAACCGGGGCGGACGTCCGTGGGTGTTTTGTTGAACTTGGAGACGTCCCACCAGAGGTCCTTGTTGGGGTCGAATTTGCCGGCGGTGTAGGACGTATCTTTCCACCCATCAAGGCTATTGATCGAGACGCGGTTTCCGCCGAAGAATTCGAAGCCGTAACCCGGAGAGACGGACATCGGCGTGCCGGAAGCGTATTGGTGAATTCCGGCGATGCGCCAGCCGCCGAGGACGTGGCCGCCAACGCCCGTCGAGACGAACTTCTTGCCTTTGCCGAAGGGGAGTTCGTAGCTGTAACTGAATTTCAAGTTATGAGGTTGGTCGGAGCCGCCAACGGTCTTATCGAGGGCGCGGTTGTACTGGGTCATGGTGGAACCGCCGGTGGCGTTGGCGGTGTCGGCGTTCGTGAAGATTTTCGAGAAGACGTAGCTGTTTAGGAAAGTGAGGCCGGAGGAGTAGCGTTTCTCCCATTTGAGAACAAAGGCGTGATACGTGGAAGATCCGCTGCGGTCACCGCCGTCGCTGCCGGTATTGATGTTATTGAACTGGGGGAAGGGCCGGAGGGACTGTTTGACGGTGCCGCGGAAGTTCGGGTAGGGCAGGCCGAGACCGGCGGCGCGGGCGGCGGCGGAGTTGATGTCGGAGTTAAAGAGGGTTCGGGCGGGTTCGACACCGCCGAGACGGGTGGCCCAGCCGAAGAAGACAGCGGGGTCAATTTGATTGATGGAGACGGCGTTGGTGACGAGGTGGCGACCGAGTTGGGCGTTGTAAGCGGCTTCGATGACCATGTCGCCGGGGAGCGCGCGTTGGATGCCGAGGCTCCAGTTGTAGTACTCGGGGAGGCGGCCGGCGTCGTAAGATTGCCAGTAGCTGGCGTCGTTGGAGGCCGGGTTGGCGGCGTTCTGGCCTTCGCGGCGGAGGAAGGGTGGAGCGGGCCAGGCGGGATAGCCATCGTCGAGGAGGAAGGCGGGCGCGAGGTTGCCGTTGGCAGAATTGAAGGGGTAGCTGCCGATGAAGCCTTGGAAGTGGGAGCTGCCGCCGGTGTTCTTGACGGAGCCGAAGGTGCGGGCTCCGCTGGCGCGGATGACGGTCTTGTCATTGAGCGTGTAGGCAAGGCCGAGGCGGGGGCTGAAGCCGTAGGGCCAAGCGTTATAGAGCGTCCGGCTGCCGGTGCGGCCTTCGCCGGTGCCGGCGTACTCGATGGCTCCTGGGCGACCGCCAGCGTAGGCGTTGGGAAGGTTGGGATTGAAGTTGGAATAGGCGTCGGGGAAGAAGCCTTCGACGGTGGGGGGCGTGTATTCCCAGCGCATGCCGTAGCTGATGGAGAGTTTGCGATTGACGCGCCAATCGTCCTGAGCGTAGCCGGAGTAGTATTTCCACTGGTCGGAGACGACGCGCTTGGTTTCGAGGCTGGCGGAACTGACTTGGCCGAGGAGGAACGAGGCGAAGCCATTGCCGGAGGTGTTGGTGGTGTCGAGGGGGGTGCTGGTGGAGGTACGGGCGAAATTGAAGGATCCGCTGGCGGTATGGGAGCCGTAGCCGTTGTAGTGGTCTTCCTGGAATTGGAAGCCGAACTTGAGGCTGTGCGCGCCTTTGACCCAATTGAGGTCGTTGGTGAAGGCACCGGTTTTGTTGAAGGAGCCGCCGTATTCGGCGCGGCCCCAAGTGGAGTAGCCGTCGAAGGCAAATTGGGGGAAGAGGAGGTCCGGGAGAGCGCTGTTCTTGATCCCGAGTTTGGGGGACCAGCCTTGGTTGTAGGACGGGTCGCCGGCGCGACGGACCTGGCCCCAATCGTTGAAGCCGAAGGAGACGTGGTTGAGGATGGTGGGGGAGACGTTCCAATCGTGGGTGCCGCGATAGACCTTGGTGTAGGTGTCGCCGTATTGGAAGCCGTTGTTGAGGGCACCGGGTAGGCCGGGGGGGTCACCGACGGCGAGTTGCAGGGTGCGATTTTTCTGGAAGAGGAAGCCGATGCGGTGTTGGTTGTTGAGGATGTGGTCGCCCTTGATGGACCACTTATCCCAGGGGTCGGTGCGGGCACCAGTGGTCGTCAGGAAGTTATTGCGGGGGTTGGGATTTAGGATGCCGCGGGTGTCGCCTAAGTTGGGGCGCATGGTGGCGAGGGGGATGACGTTTCTGGCAACGGTGCTGAAGCGGCCGAGGG
>JANODS010000516.1:0-1764 GCA_031412835.1 Acidobacteriota bacterium
AACGAATTCTTCAGCGATCCCGCCTTCGGCGTTAGGTCCCAAAGCCGAATCGATTTATCCACTCCAGCCGCCGCCGCCAACTTCCCATTGGCCGAAACAATCACGGTTTGCAGCGCATCGGTCGACTCCGAAAGCGTGAAGAGCCGTTCGCCCGTCGCCGGGTCCCAAACCTTCACCGACCGGTCCGCCGAAGCCGAAAGCAATCGCGTCCCATCGGGCGAAAACGTCAAGCCATAAACGGCATCGATATGGTCCTTCAGTGGCCGAATCTGTTGGCCGGTCGCCGTGTCCCAAAGGTAGATCATCTTGTCATAACTAGCCGTCGCCAACGTCTTGCCGTCCGGCGAAAACGCGACCGCGTAGATGCAATCTTTATGGCCGTTGATCGTCAGCTTCACCGACCTCCCCACCACGTCCCAAAGCTTCACTTCCCCGCGCTGCCCCGGCAGCCCCCCCGCCGCCGCCAACAAAATCCCGTCCTTGCTGAACGCGACGGCGCGAACCGTCGACAAATGCCCCGCCAACGTCGCCTCGTTCAGCCGAACACTTTTATACGCCGCGTAGGCGGTCACCTTTCCATCCGCCGTCTGCGCCATCGCAAAAATCTGCGCCTTCGGTGCCGCCCGCGGCTGTATGTCTGGGATCCGATTGTTGTTCTTCACCACCGTCGGCTTGTCCGGTCCTTTTGCCCCCGCGTTGATCCACTTCCCAATCACGTCCAGTTCCGCCGGAGCCAACCGCCGACCGTCCATCGGCATGAACGGCTCCTTCTTCCCCGCCGACATCAGGTACAGCCGAGACTCCTCCGCCTTACCCGGCACGACGATCTGCCCGTGGTTGCCGCCCGTCCGAATCCCGCCAATCGTCTCGAGATCGAGCGAACCCATCTTCACCCCGTGGGCATGACAATCCAGGCAGTACTTGCGAAAAACAGGCTGTAGATCGGCTTCGAAGTCTTGCGCGAAAGCGGCGGCGGCAATGAAGAAAATGGCCCAGCGCATGTTAGTAGTTAAAGAGAAATTCTTTGCTCGTCAGCAGGCTCCAAGCCAGGTCCTCAAGACCCTCCTGCTTGCTCTGCTTCGTCTCCAACAGCAGCTTCTGCAACTGTGCGAACTCCTCCGCCCGAGGCAGCCGCGAGTACGCCGTCAAATACAGATGCTCCAGCACCTTCCGGTCCGAAAGGCCCAGCTTCAGAAGCAACGCGATATTGCCCTGCGGGTCCGAAAGTTTCTTGTTCAACGTATCGCCATTGATCACGTGCAGCGCCTGCGAAATCGAAGGGTCCGAACTCCGCTCCGCCGCATCGCAAAGGATCCGTTCCGGCCGCCCAAACGAAGTCAAAAACTGGCTCTGCACCCGCACGTCCGGCAGTTGCATCGCCCGCGTCGCCGCCGGGTAACCCCCGAACGCCGTCGGCACCCCCGTCACCTGCGACATCGCGTCGAGCAGCACCTCCGCCGGCAACCGCTTAATCACGTACTTCGAGTAGAAAACGTTGTCCGACTGGTTCGTCGCATTGGCCTCCGACGAAAGCTGATAGACCGCGCTATTCATGATCGTCCGCATCAAATGCTTCAAGTCATAACCATGCTTCACGAAGTCCGCCGACACCGCCGCAAACAGCTCCTCGTTCGAAGCCGGGTTCGTCGCCCGCACGTCGTCATACGGGTGCACAATCCCCCGGCCCAGAAAATTCGCCCACACGCGATTCACGATGTTCCGCGTGAAGTAGTCGTTATCCTTCGTCAGCCAGTTGGCAAAATG
>JANODS010000517.1:0-3439 GCA_031412835.1 Acidobacteriota bacterium
CACGCAACGATTCTTCATTTAATGGGAATGGATCACACGCGATTAACTTTTAAGCACAGCGGGCGTTACTTCCGACTGACCGATGTGGCTGGAGAAGTCATGAATGGAGTTATCGCCTAGCCTTTGTTGTTGACTATTGAGTGACAAAAGGGATGTCCCCCCCAGAGCAGTTCTATCCACCACGGTACGCTATCGCTGTTTGGCCCCGTCTTCGCCCTCGCTCAAAGCCCCGTGAATCTCAAGATCCAAAAATCACGTTCATCGCATACTCCGGCCGCGCCCTTCTCGAAATCCCAACCCTTGAATCCGCCGATCAGAAAACCAAGTTGAAACCGCTCGACGACGCTTCCAAACTTCGCGAGGAAATCGGCGAAGCCACCCGCCTAAACCTCCTCAACGCCCCGGTGTCCCGCCATTCCCCAGGGCACCGGCCACGGCCTCCGCGGCCCCCCGCTAACTTAAAAGTCCAGCCGCATCTGCAACACCACAATCCGATTGCCCCCGGCCGCTGTGATCCGCCCAAAATTCACCGAGTTCATATCGACGTTTGGGTCACTCCACTGCGGCCGGTTCAACGCGTCAATTGCGTCCACCCGCAGTTCAACATTGAATCTTTCACTCAACTGAATTCGCTTCGCCAAATTAACGTCAAACCGTAACTCCCCCGGGCCCTCCAGAAATCCCGGCGCCAAAGTCCCCAACTGCCCAGCCGTCGGATTCACAAGTAGCAGCTTTCCACTCGCATCCGCAATCCCTTGCAACGTACTCCGGCTCCGAATGTTGTTAATCGCCGTAATACTCGCAATCGACGGGTCCGGCACCGTCTGCAATCCCGGAAAGTAAACCACCCCATTCTCCGTCTTCAACGCCCCGCCCGTCCCTTTGCCCAACGCCGCCACCGCTGACGCCGTATTGTCACCGAACGTGTTGTAAGAAGCGCGACCCGAAGAAATGCTGAGCGGCGTCCCCGAAAACGCGTTGATAATCCATCCAAACTGCCATCGGCTCAACGCCGACCGCATCCAACCCGTCGTCCTCCCCCGCAATGGCAGCACATACGTCCCGCTCGACCGCACCATATGCGTCCGATGAAAACTCATCCGCCGCTTGTCCAGCTTCCAGTTACGCAGGTCACGATAGCTGTCGACCATCTCCTCTCCATCGCCCTCCTCCTCGCCCAACGCCTTGGACCACGTATAGTTCGTTTGCAACGCCAAGCCGTTCGAAAACCGCCGCGAGAGCTCGGTTTGGAACGAATGCCAGGTCGAACTCGCAAAATTCCCCGTCAGCCGCGCTGAATCAAACTGCGGATTCGGCACCACAAAATTCGTCGGCAATCCCGCCCGGCTAATCAGTCCCCCCCGCGTCCCCGTGTAAGTCGTCGTCGAGTTCAACCAATCGGCGAAGTTAGCCGCCGTATGGAACGCCAAATACCCCTGCGTCGTCGTGTTCGTCCGCACGGCGTCGGAACCCGTGATCCTCACCCCGTCCACCACGCCTAACCCCGCCACGTTGATCCCCCGGAAAATCTGGTCAAACAACGGAGCATTGCCGCCCCGCTGCGTAACTCGAAATGCTTCTAAAATCCCGTTCTCGAAGATGTTAGTCTCGTTCACGCTCGTTCCGCGCACCAGTCGCGTCCCCTTGCTCCCCACGTACCGCACGTCCCAAACCATGCTCTTTGCCAACTCCCGCTGTACGGAAATATTCCAATTCTGGATATAAGGGTTTCGCAACTTGTCCTCGAAAACCCGAACAATCTGCGTCCGATCCGTCAGCGGCACCGTCTCCAACGGCTTCGTTGTGTTTGCCAACGGCAGCGCCACCCCACGCAAATCCACATACCGGTCCGGATTGAAAACGACCAACTGCCGCAGCCCCGGTTGATCGCCGCTTACCGCATCCGCAATCCGCAGCGAGTTCCGCTCGTAGTTAATCATGTAACCAGTCCGCAGCACCGTTGTCTTCTTAAACCACGGCAACGACCAACTCAGCCCCACCGCCGGCGCGAAGTTATTCCGGTCCTGCGCATGCAGCGCCTTGTTCGGATTCGCCGACCCCGGGCCCACTAACTCCACCCGCGTCAACGCCCCATTCAACCGACCCGGCTGATACAAATCCGCAAAGCTCGAACCGCTCAATCCAAACACTCCCGCCTGTCCGCCCGCCAGCGATGCCGTCCGCCCATTGGCGTCGTACGGCACCCCATAATAGTCCCATCGCCCTCCTAAGTTCAAAGTCAATCGCCGATGAAGCTTCCAGTCGTCCTTGAAAAACATTCCATACTCCCGGCGCTTCCAAGTCCGCTGCTTTACCTCCCCAGCAATGAACTCGGGCGTCGCCCCACCCGGCGAGTTGAACGCCTGATTCACCCGGCTCACTGACCCCGATAACTCATTGATCAGCGCAATCGCCGGAGTGAGATTCAGCCCAATCCCCGGCAAAGCATCCAACCCCCGCACCACCGCCGTCCCGCTTCCCAACACCGCCCGCGGCATCACATCGGTCGAGTTAAAACCATTGCTCGAACTAAACCGCACGTCAATCCCGCCCTTGAAGTTATGCTTCCCATTGATAAAAGTCACGTTATCGGAAAACTGATACAACGGCGAGATCCGACCCACCGGATTGTCGGCTTGGTTGATCGGGTCCGTCACCGAATCAAAGTCCAGCAAATACGGCGTGCCATTGGCCTTCGGCAGCAGGTCCAAATTCTTCCCTACCTCCCAGTCTGTGTAGAAACGCAGCGCCGGTCGCAACACTCCGGCCCGGAACTCATTCAAAAGTGTCGGACGCAGCGTTGAAGTCAGATTCAACGTCCACAGCCGATCCCGATACTCCGTCTGCCCTGCCGGCGCATTCGGCACAGGAGCCTCCGAGAATAAGTTCGAGTTTGCCTGGTCCTCTTTCGTGTAACTCACGCTCAGCCGATGCGCTGAGTTGAAGTTATGATCCACGCGTAAGTTCCATTGGTCTCGATCCTGCGAACTTGGCCGCTGCCAAGTAAATCCCGCGGTGTTCAGCCCGTCCCCGCTCCGAAAGTTATTCGGTAGAGGCGTCAGCCCGATGATTCGACGAATCGTCCCCGTCGGGTCCGCCACCGTCCGATTCGGATCAATACCGAACAAACTCACGGTCCGCAAAGCCCCGGTCGCCGTCTGCGGTGCCACCGGGTTCCCGCTTAAATCAACCGTCGCCAGCGCCGCCAGCGCGTTCGCGTTTCGCGCGCCCGGGAAGTACCGAAACAGCCCCTGTCGCGCTGTCTCGGTATAAACGGTGTTCGTAACATTCCGCTTTTCCCGAATCCTCTGCCCATCAAACAGAAAGAAGAAAAACGTCTGATTCTTCTTAATCGGTCCCCCGATCCGCCCACCGTACTGATTCCGAATCAGCACGTTACGCGGCGAAATCGCGTTCCCCGTCGTCGGGTCGTTCCCCC
>JANODS010000518.1:0-2600 GCA_031412835.1 Acidobacteriota bacterium
CGGCCGGCGACTCCCAAACCGAAAGGTTGACGATGACGAACGGGTCATTGGACCAGGGATGGGCGAGGTCGGTCGCGTTCCCCGATGACGATTGCAGACGCCATACGAAGCCGGGCGAAGCCTCCGCCGAGGCGTTGATCTGATCAAGTGCTTCGACCAACGGCGCGATCTCCGGATGATCCAAGGGGTGCAGCAGTCGGGCGATGTTGCGTTGAGCGAGTTGCATAGCTGCTATCATCTTCCCCATTGAGACCTCGTTTATGAGCCAAAAGAAGCACAAGCCCTACGTTCCCGAAGACATGAAGATGGCGGAGTTCACCGTGGCAGCGGTGGCGATCGGTCTCGTGATGAGTGTCGTGCTGGGGGCGGCGAACGCCTACCTTGGTTTAAAGGCCGGCATCACGATCGCCGCGACCTATCCGGCGGCTGTGATCGGCATGGCGCTGCTGCGGGCCAAGCGGGGCTCGATTCTGGAAGAGAATATAGCGCGGACCGCGGGGTCGATCGGCGAGTCAATCGCCGCCGGAGCGATCTTCACGCTACCGGCGTTCGTGATCTCGAAGAGCTGGCCGGCGTTCGACTTTGAGCACGCTTACCTGAAGTCGACGGCGTTGATGCTGGTGGGCGGGGTGCTGGGCGTGTTGTTCGTGTCGCTGGTCCGCCGGGCCCTCGTCGAAGATGACGAACTTCCCTTCCCCGAGTCGGTGGCGGCGGCTGAGATTCATAAGGCTGGGCAGACGGCGTCGGGCGCGGCGAAGTATCTGTTTTATAACATGCTGACGGGGGCGGGCATTTATCTGGCCGGGGTGATGAAGCTGTTCGATCCGGACCATACGCTCTTCTTTTCCATCGGGCAATTGGGCAAGAGCACACTGAAACTGGGAGGCGACAAGTTCGTGGCGACGGGCGGATTCACGGTGGCCGCGGCACCATCGATCAGCCCGGCTTACATCGGCGTCGGCTACATCATCGGCCCGCGGTTGGCGGCGCTGAACTTTGCCGGAGGCGTGCTTGCTTGGGGCCTCTTCATTCCGTTGCTGATGTACTTCCTGGGGCCGAACCTGGCCCAGTTTGTACCGGCGAACGAGTTGACCGGAGGTTGGACGGCGACCGCCAACGCGGTGTGGCGATACATCGTCCGGCCGATCGCGGTGGGCGGCATGTTGGTGGGCGCGGGGTACACACTGTTCCGGATGCGGAAGAACTTGATCGGAGGACTGAGCAAGGCGATTGGCGAGTTGCGCAGTGGCGGGCCGGCGCCGGGCACGGTGGGGCGGACCGAGCAGTACATGAGTTTCAAGGTGGTGTTCGCGCTGATCGGGGTGACGTTTCTGGCGATGATTGGGGTCTATACTTACTTCGCGGGTGAGGTTTGGATTGCGGTGGTGGCGGCGGTCGTGATGCTGATCACCGGCTTCCTCTTCACGACTGTTTCGGGGTCGCTGGTTGGCTTCATTGGTTCGTCGAACAACCCGATCTCCGGGTTGACGCTATCGACGCTGTTGATCGCGGCGCTGCTGATGGTGTCGCTGGGAGTGAACGGGCCGCAGGGCGTGGCGACGGTGTTGGCGGTGGCGGCGGTGGTTTGTGTCGCGGCGGCGGTGGGCGGCGAGTTGCTGCAGGACTTCAAGGCGGGCTACATTCTGGGCGGCACGCCGCGGACGATTCAATGGGTGGAACTGCTCTCGGTGGTCGTATCTTCGCTCGTGATGTTCTTCCCGGTGATGTACCTGCATGAGGCGAACATCAAGCAGGGTGGCATCGGGTTCGGGGATGCGAAGTTGCCGGCTCCGCAGGCGGGCTTGATGGCGCTGATCGCGCAGGGCATTGTGGGCGGCGATATGGCTTGGCCGCTCGTCGTGATGGGGATCTTCATGGGGATCGGGATGATCATGCTGCAAGTGAAGAGCCCGATGCTCGTGGCGGTGGGGATGTACCTGCCGTTTGCGACGACGTTCGCGATTTTCGTGGGCGGCTGCCTGCGTAGTGTGACGGACCACCTGAGCCAGCGCGCGGGACACAACGAAGCGCAGAAGGCGCGAATTGAGAATACCGGCGTGCTGGTCTCTTCGGGGCTGATCGCCGGCGAAGGGCTGATGGGCTTGGGCGTGGCGGCGATGGTGCTGTGGGGGATTCCGATTCCGGAGTTCTTCCAGGAACCGAGCTATGCAGTAGGCTTGGTGATTCTCGCGGTGCTGGCGTTTGTGATGATTCGGACGCCGCTGGTTAACGCTGGGCGGCCGGAGGATCCGGCGCCTCCGTCGGCGATGGTTTAGCTTCGGCGATGCGGAGACGGCCATCGGTCGTCTCGTCGACGAAGAAGCGGCGGATCAGTTTGGAGCCATCGAAGAGAGCTGCGCCGAAGTCGGTATCGAGAACGAGCGTGGAGCCGGAGCGGGCGATCTGGTGGACGATCTCCCGCAGGGCGATTTTGGTTACTTGCTGGGTCGACCGGTCGAAACGGAGGATCCCGCCGCCGAAGTCTCCCCATTCGCCACGCTTGGCGATGCCGAGCCAGACAGCGTCTGGTTCGACCAACAGAGCCTTGACCGACCAATCTCGGATCTCCTTGGGCGAGTAGAGGACGGGCGCTTTCGTGG
>JANODS010000519.1:0-3143 GCA_031412835.1 Acidobacteriota bacterium
GCCCCCACCTGCAACGCCGCTACCTTCAGCGCCATCACCCCACTCGCACAAACTCCGTGCAAACTCGCGATTTCACATGCCGGCGTCCCCAACTCCCCATGCACCATGCTCGCAAACCCCGGCAGCGGCAGATCCCCCTGCGACGTCGCCGCCGCCAAGAAGTCCATCTCCCGACCCTCTATTCCCGCCCGCCCCCACAAATCCCGCACCGCCCGCGCCGCCATCTCCGCATTGCTGTAGAGCGACCGCTGCTCCCGGTCCATCGCATAGTGCCGCGTCAGAATCCCATTCTGCTTCAAAATCCGCTGCCGCGCCCGCGACCGGTTCCCATGAATCAGCCCCAAATACGCTTCCATCTCCTCATTCGGAACCGGTTCCCCCGGCAGGAATTTACCCCAGGCGTTAATGTAAACGGCCGGCGTCAACTTACAATCGCCACAACCCAATCTCCTTCTCTCCCGCCGTCATCGCCACCCACTTCCCATCCGGCGAAAACGCGAGCGACGCCACCCGATGCGGAGCCTGCACCTTCCTCACAATCTTCCCCCCGTTGGCCAAATCCCAAAACACAATCGTCACCGGGTTCTTCTCCGCCAACACATCGAACCCACCCGTCACGAGCGTCTTCCCATCCGGCGAAATCGCCAGCGCCGAAATCACCTCCCCCTGCCCTCCTAACTTTTTGACTAATTGAAACGTCCGCGCATCCCAAATATACACCGTCTCATCCAATCCAGCCATCACCAACAACTTACCATCCGGCGTAAACTCGCCGGCAAACATCGCCCCCGTCAAATCCTCCATCTTCCGGACTAACTCCCCGCTCGCCGTCTTCCAAATCCGTATATCATTGTCGTAATTCGAACTAACCAGGGTCTCCCCGTCCGGAGAGAAGAACAGCCGCGCTGTCCCCCCAATCCCGTCCGCCATCGCCTTATGCTCCGCCCCCGTCGCCATGCTCCAAATCTTCACATTCCGTGCGTCGGCATTCGCCGTAGCCAGCCACTTACCGTCCCCCGAAATCGTCCCCCGACTCAGCCCCACGCCATTTACAATCTGAGCCTGCCGCTCGGCTGTCAGATCCCACACTCGCATCGTCTTCTGCTCGGTTCGTTCCGAGTAGAGGCTCGCAGACAGCAGCATACTCCCCGCCGCCACCTTTCTCGTCTTCTCCAGCTTCCCGCTCTCCACCCCCCAAGTCCGAATCGTATTATCCCGGCAAATCGCCGTAATCGTCTTCCCATCCGCCGCGAACAGCACCGTCCCCGGCACCGCCTCAGCCACTAACGTCCGATCCGCCACTTACGCTCTCTCCAATACGATATCGAATCGAATCTCCGCGCGCGGAACCGTCGGACCCTCGAACAACTTCACCGGCAAAACCAGTTCCCGATTATGAGCAATCCCCCGCTTGTTCCAATTTTTCGCCGGGTCCCCCTCGAAAAACGGGTCCGTCGCAAAGTAAGCTTGCGTAATCAAGGTCTTATGCCCCGGAGCCGCAATCAGGTAGTGAATATGCTGCGCCGGTCGATCTTCGTAGTGTCCGGGCAAAATCGTATCTACCGAATACTCCCCTTTCTCATCCGGAGTAACCTTTGTCCGAAACTTATACCCCCGAGTATCGTACCGTCCAGCGTGGTCGGCATGCCAAAAGTCCACGGTGGCTCCCTCGACTAACTGGCCCTTGGTATTCAAGACCTTCCCGACGACCTGCAAAGGAAAGCCCGGATCCCCCGCCCCCCGCAGCGCCTTCATATTGGGCGCGCCTTTCCGGAAAAACGGTCCCAACACCTCCGCCGAGGTCGCCTTATGGGCCGAAGCCTCGGCCTGCTCCCAAAACCCCAATAGTTGGCGCTGAGAAACCGCGACACCCCCCACCAGGAGCCCGCCAGCAATGCAGCGCTCCAGAATCTCCCGCCGATTCGGTCTCACAATCTTCATTTCGGTTCCCTCGCCTCCAGAGTATATCGCAGCTTTATATGGGCTGCGTCACCCTCTCAAACATCACCAAATCAGCGAACGTAAACTGGTTCGCGATCTGCGTAGGCAGAAACGGAGGGAACCCCCTCGCCACATTTAGCTACGAATCTCCGTCCCGCTTCAGCATCCTCACAAACGTATCCACCACAATCTTCGCGTCGCCAACACCGCCACCAAATCACCGGCAAGTTCGGGTTTCGGTTAAACTGAAAAACTTACCCCAGCGTTGCCCCCTTTTGTATAGAGCTTGACCAGCAAATAGCCCGAATCAGAGTGTGTCCAAGCCGATACGCCGCCACCGAAAACTCCACCGGGATCGAAAAGGCGCTCCCACTTCTGCTTCCACGTCCTTCCGCGCATCCTTCACCGCGCGTGCCCCGCGAATCCCGGAAGAAAATCATTCGCAATCGCCCACCTAATTCCCGTCAATCTCCCAGCGTAACGTCGTGATCGGCAGAATACCTTCCGCGTCATCGGCAGCGACATAGATCCAAACTTGTCGCTGCAACTTGAATAAACCATCGACGACGGGAACCAGTCCAGCGAAACCATCGTTCCGTGAAAGCGCTTCTCGGTCGGCGGCAGCGCCGCTATCCTCGCCAGCAGTTCGCTGCGCGCTACTTCTCCTTCCCCCGCCGTCTCCGACACCGTCGCCGCAATCTCTAACTCGGCCACCCGCTCCTCACCCCGGCAACACCTTCCCCGGATTCAAAATCCCCTTCGGATCCATCCCCCGCTTAATCATCCGCATCACCTCCACCGCCTCTCCCCCGTGCTCCGCCTCCAAAAACTCCCGCTTCCCCATCCCCACCCCATGCTCCCCGCTCGCCGTCCCCCCCAACTCCAAACTCCGCCCCACCGCCGCCCGGCTAAACCCCTTCACCTTCTCCCACCCCGCCGCCCCCTCATACGGCAAAATCACATGCAAATTCCCGTCCCCCACATGCCCCAACAGATAACCCACTAACTCCCGCCTCGCTAACTCCTCCCGTAAGTAACTGACCATCGCCCCGAACGCCCCCAGCGGCACCGCCGTATCCGTCGTCAATAACTTACTCCCCCCTTGGCCGACAAGGTTTGCTTCCCCCGCCGCCGTATAAGCCCGCAGCCGAGCCCCCCAAAGCCGCTCTCTAGTCTCAATCGTAACCCCCCGCCGGACCGCC
>JANODS010000520.1:0-1226 GCA_031412835.1 Acidobacteriota bacterium
GGCGCGCTTGTTCCCATCGAGAAACGGATGGTTCATCGCAATGTGGAATAAGTACGCAGCAGCCATCGCTGGTATCGATTCGTGCAGGTAGTGACCTCCGAAGGTGGCTTGGGGAGTGCCGACAGCGGACTCCAAAGCCCCGAGGTCCCGAACGCCGTCAAGCCCGCCGTAGAGGGCGATTTGTTGGCGATGAATCTCTAAGACGGCGTCTAGTGAAAGGAAACGGGGGTTCACTCCGCCAATTTCCGAAACGCTTCCGCATATTTCTCGTGCGCCAGCTTTTGCGCCTCTAAAAATCGGGCGTCGTTTGGCAAAACTTCGAGCTTGTCAGGACCCGATTCCGGCACACAGTTTGGCTCCAGATTTTTCAGCGTAGTTGTGGAGAGGTTCTTAACCATAGGCCTGACTCGAATTATGGCACTCCGTCACTCCCACCGCAATCCTGAGACCGCACTTCGAGGACCTTGGTCAGATCGGCTTTAGCCTTCGTTTTCGCAGTTTCTGGCGCAGCGGAAAGTGAAGTGGGGCATTGATTACGCCAGTTGCCGAAACACTTCCGCGTATTCATGGTGAATCGCCATTCGCGCTTGGAGAACCTTCCGTTCCCGTTCGGACAGGTTCGGATCGGCCAACTCCCGTTCGAAACGTGCGCGGAGAGGGCCCGACCGAGCTATCAACTTTGGCTCGACGTTCTGCGGATCGTTTGACATGGGACCGGTGATTGACACCTCTATTCTAAACGAAGTTGTCCCACGGCAATGCCGCGTCGTATTGGCTCTGGCCAGTCCAATCGAACAGTCCAGCCAGTTCCGGACAGCTCACCGCATACCCGTGTTGGCGCCGATACGGGTTCCTCGCCTCCCGCTTCGCCCGATACTCCGGCCCAGCGGAGTATGGATCGATTCGATATCCCGCGGCAGTACGCGCCTCGGCTGCCAAGGCTTGGCCGATCTCTGGCGGGTTGTTCGGTCCGACAAACTCGTAGCGACCGGCGGGCCAGCGGATGGCTTCCCGATGTAACTCAAACCGAGCCTGCTTAAACGCCCAACTTACAAACGCAACCCGCCGCGGCCACTCGCCCGTAAACTCCTTCGTTCGGCAGATCCCGAAGAGCAAATTCTCAAACGAGTCGCGCGAAAACTCCTCGGTCACCGCCCGCTTGGCGACCTCGGGATGCCCCCACCAGCCGTGGTGATCGGCGATCCAGTAATAGCCGGCACCCTCGC
>JANODS010000521.1:0-1085 GCA_031412835.1 Acidobacteriota bacterium
ATCGTCCTCCTCCTCATCGACATCTCTTTCGGCATGCTCAACCGCATCGCCAATCAGATCAACGTCCACCAGGAATCCCAACCCGTCAAAGCTCTCGCGGGCCTCGGAGTGTTTCTCTTGATGATCGGCTTCCTCATCTCCCGCGTCCAGTTCCACCTCGGCGGCATGATGACCTCAGTCGAACAGATGGCCCGCGCCCTCCGCCCCTAAACGCTGTCACCTCCACAGCCTGAAGCCTCCCGCTCAGCTCGCTCTCCAACTCCCTGGCCCCGCCGAAATGTGCGGTACACCGCTCTCACCAAGTTGCCGAAATCTTTAAGCAACTCTGCCTAGCGCCGTTCGATAACAATTTACCAGCCATGATCCCCAAAATCGGCGCACTCCCCATCCCCGGCCTCTCCCCCACGGCAGCCCCGGCCACGTCCGCTGAACCGCCGCCGCCGCCTCCTCCCCCCACCCCGACCCCGGCTCCCTCCAACGCCAGCCTAGCCTCCTCCCCCTCCGCCCAGGCCCAGCGCGCCGACTTCCTCAGCACCCCTCCCCAAAACTTCGACGACCAATACTGGGCCGCCCAACCCCCCGCCGTCCAAGCCCTTCGCCACATCGACGATCTCGACGAACGCCAACGCCTCGCCGGCTCCCTCATGGCCGCCGGCTACAAGCTCGACGTCCCCATCATGGTCTGGGGCTGGGGCGCCGAAAACACCACCAAACTCCGCCAAGCCTACGGCTATACCTGGGTCCCCCACGCCATGCAGGAAGCCATCAAAATAGCCCCCGGCCTCTCCTTGCCCGGCGTCGACGCATACGATCCCTACAACCCGCCGCCCGATTCCATCCTTGTCGCCAACCCTCGCCCCACCCCCAACGGCTTCACCTCCGGCCCCTCCGCCGCCGAAATCGAATCCGCCGACGGCAACTCCTTCTCCCTCCCCGACCAACTCCTCTCCACCTCCGAACAAGCCCTCGCCGTCCAACGCCGCCTCGCCGACCTCGGCTTCAAGGATCTCCCCCTCGCCGAACAGCCCCCCGCCAAACCCTTCAAAGTTCACTGGCGCGAAGAATCCCGCCGAACCTACTCCGTC
>JANODS010000522.1:0-2127 GCA_031412835.1 Acidobacteriota bacterium
GGTCGAAGCCTCTCTCCTTCAGGTTCCGACAACGTTCGGTCTCTCGGCGATTGACCGGCGGCGACGGAACAGGAAAGGTCTCCTCTCGACTGCCGCAACACCCTTGATCCTCAGATTGTTTTTCAACGGGGTCACGCTGAAAGCACAGAGCTTGGCGATCCCGCATCCAACCGACCCCTCCAAAGCCGTGGAGTATTTCGTCCGGAGGCCCGTTGGCCACGGTCCATGGCCCACCGTCGTGTTCATCCACGGTCATCAGGACCACCCGCGCGCAGGCGGCATGGACTTCGTATCGTGGGGCGTCTTGGATCGGTGGGCCAAGCGGGGATACCTCGCCGTCGCCGTCTCTCAGCCCGGATACGGAAGATCCAGTGGCCCTCCGGATTTCTGCGGGCCCGCCAGCCAACGAGCCGTTTCCGCCGTCATCGACAAGCTCACCTCTTCCGGGGATGCAGCCAAGGGCAAGGTGGTGCTCGAAGGGATCAGCCGGGGAGCACTCGTCGCCGGCCTTTTGGCCGCAGCCGATTCATCCATCGCCGGGGTTGTCTTGATCTCTGGACTCTTCGATCTGCCGCTCTTTGCCGCTCGGGCCAGCACCTTTCCTGCAAAGCGGATTGTCGAATCGATCCGTCAGGAAACCGGTGGCGGCGACCAGGCCATGGTAGCGCGCTCGATCCTACGCTCCACCGCGAAAATCCACGCCAGCGTGCTGATCCTGAATGGAGCCTTGGATGACCGTACCAGTCCGGATCAAGCCCGGCGCCTCGCCGAACAAATCACCTCCCGCGGCGGCACGGCGCGGGTCATCATCTACCCAACCTACGGTCACCAGATCCCCGTGCAAGAGCGCGACGCTGTCATCGAACCCTTCATTGAACGGGTTCTAAGGCGATAGCCCTCTCCCAGCTTGCCCAATCTCTCGATCAAGACGGAATAAACTGCCTATCGGTCGGCACGCCCGGCAGCCCGGTAAAGCTCCCCGCCTCCGCCCCCGTCTCGTCCTCGAAGTCGGTATAAACCGGCACCCGCCTCTGGAATGCTGTGGGCACTTGGTGGTCAGTGTGTTTCTCTTCGCTAAGGGCGTGTGAACGGCATTTTAAGAGGCAGGGGGATATCGACCTCGGTATAGCTGCCGGTGGTCGCCGCATTCACTGCTGAGGAAACTCGATCAAGGTGTAGTCGAACGAAGGGCCATGTTGAATCGCCGAGCACGAGGATCGCAATCTTTCGACCTGAAAGATTCTGCTGGTAGACAAGGTTGTTGTCGGTCGTTAATAGCAGCTCGAAGCCTGCCTCTTCCGCCACCTTAAGCAGATCTCCATTTGAAATGCGATCCCATCCCCGATCTATCGCCTCGGTTACCTCGTGCCCCGCTAAAGCTTTGGCTATGCCGCTCGGCGTTCCATGATCAAAGAGTATGCGCATCTGCCGATGTGGATGCTGTTTCTACGGGCAGCATTCGAAGGCTGCGGGCTGCAAATTCCAAAACCGAATTGATCTGTTCGCGCGATACGCGGAACTGCTCCATGATCTCCTCAATGGGTGACCCAGCTTCAAGGTTTTCAAAAATCGTCGCGACAGGTAGACGGGTATCCTTAAACACCCACGCACCACTCACCCGGCCGGGAACGCTTTCCACAGCGGGGCATTGAGACCAGTCAAGCTGTGCCATTCGCAACTCCTCCATCTTCATGGTACCGGGTTTCAGTCTAGCGAAGTGCTTGCCGCCGGTCACGAAAAAGATTCTTCTTGAATTAACCCCTTGGCAACCCGTGGTCAAAATACTCCAATTCTGAAAACAGCGAATGTTCGCGGTATGGAGAATATAAAAAAGCCGTCACCAGGCCGGGACATCATCGTTGAAAGTGCTCAGGGGATTCTACAGGCAAGTCGACGCATTGGACGTCCGCTTCCCCAAGACGGGAGTACGCGTCGACTGTCCCGCTGTCACGTCCCGTTCGGAACCGTCCGTAGCGAGACCACCAAGATCATCCCAGCCGACTACGTTTTGGAACAGGGCAATGGCTTATTGGCCTCGGGGTCAATCTCAAACGCCATAACGTTTGCCATCGTTGGCGGCGCTATGCAAGGAATAGTCGGCCTTTTCTCCTACGTTCCGTTAGGGGC
>JANODS010000523.1:0-1757 GCA_031412835.1 Acidobacteriota bacterium
TGACCTGCGTCACGGGCGAGAGCAAACCGGCGGAAATTCCGTTTGCGGGGGGAAGCAACGGTCGGCGATTGGCGCTGGCGGAGTGGATGGCGTCGGAAAAGAATCCGTTTACGGCGCGCGTGATGGTGAACCGCTTGTGGCAGGGACATTGGGGCGAAGGGTTAGTGCGAACACCGAGCGATTTCGGCAAGAACGGCGATACGCCTTCGCACCCGGAGTTACTCGATTGGTTGGCGGCGGAGTTTGTGGCCAAGGGCTGGAGTTTGAAGACGATGCATCGGTTGATGCTGACCTCGGCGACTTATCGGCAAGCGAGCGTGCATCCGGAGCAGGAGCAGTATGCCGCGAAAGACCCGGCGAATCGAATGCTTTGGCGAATGAATTGGCAGCGATTGGATGCCGAGGCGCTGCGGGATTCTATCCTGGCGATCAGCGGTCGATTGAACCCGACGATGGGCGGGCCGCCCGTGATGTTCTCCGTGCCCGACGATATCGCGCAGGGGTTCGAGTTCTTCAAATGGTTCCCATCGAGCGACGAGGAGCAGCGGCGGCGAAGCGTCTATTTGATTCAACGAAGAAGTGTTTTATTGCCAATGGCGGAGACGTTTGACGCGCCGAATTTGAGCACTTCATGTGCCCGGCGATTGACGACGATTGTGGCTCCGCAAGCGTTGACTCTTCTGAACGGAACCTTGACGCGGACCGAAGCGGCGCACTTGGCTGAGCGCGTGGCGGGGGCTGCGGACCCGGTTGGCGAGGCGTTTTGGCGAGTTTTGGGACGGGCACCGAGGGCCGCCGAACGGGCGCAAGGCGAGAAGTTGGCGGCCCAGGGAAAGGCGGGATTGGCTTCGTTGGGCGCGGTGTTGTTTAACTTAAACGAATTTTTGTTTGTGGAGTAAGCAGATGGATCGTCGACAGTTCTTATTTGGATTATCGAGTGCGGCGCTGAGCCACCTGGAAGCCGGGTCGCACCACGCGGCGAAGGCGGATGCCTGTATTTTCCTGGCGATGTTAGGCGGTGTGAGTCAGATCGATACGTTTGATCCGAAGCCGAAGCTAACCGAGTTAAACGGCAAGATCATGGACTGGACGAAGGAGAAGAAGACGGACCAGCCGAACCTGTTCGCCAAGCCGCGGAAATTCGTCGCCAGTCCGTTTCGGTTCCAGAAATACGGGAAATGTGGACGGGAGGTCTCCGAACTCCTTCCCGAGACGGCGAAGTGGGTGGATGAGTTGGCGATCTGCCGGAGCGTGCAGTCCGACAACGGGAATCATCCCGCGGCGGTGTTCCAGATGAACACGGGATTTATTATTCCGGGGAACCCGTCGGTGGGTGCTTGGGTGACTTACGGACTAGGGACGGCCAATAAGAATTTGCCGTCGTTTGTGGCCATGCCGGACTATCGGTCGATTCCGTTCAGCGGGGCGCAGCAGTGGGGTAGCGGTTATCTGCCCGCGGAGTATCAAGGAACTGTGCTGCGAGCCGGCAGCGAGCCGATTCGCGACCTGGCTTCGCCGGGCGATGTTCCGGCGGGGCTGCTTGAGGCAGAGCGCGAGGCACTGCGGGGGATGAACGGGGCCTTCGGGGCGCTGCGGGCGGACAACCCGGAATTGCGAGCCCGGATGGATTCCTACGAGTTGGCGTATCGGATGCAGATGGAGGTGCCGCGGGTGCTCTCGATCGACGCTGAGCCGGCCGCGGTGAAGGAAGCTTATGGGCTAAACGACCCGATTACGGCCTCGTTCGGACGGCGGTG
>JANODS010000524.1:0-3821 GCA_031412835.1 Acidobacteriota bacterium
GATTGGGGGGCGAAGGCGGCGGCTAGATCGGACTGGACGAAGTGGACGCGGGCTCCGAGGGTTTTCGCGTTGGCCTGGGCAATGGCCAGGGCGGGGCTGGAGAGGTCGGTGGCGTACGTTTCGATGTTCCATTCGAGAGAGAGGGTGATGGCGAGGATGCCGGAGCCGGTGCCGATGTCGAGGATCTGGGTGGGTCCTTGTTTGAGAGCGAGTTCGATGAGCAGTTCGGTTTCGGGGCGGGGGATCAAGACGCCGGGGGCGACCCGGAAAGGACGACCGTAGAACTCCTGTTCTTGGGTGATGTACTGGAGGGGTTTGCCCTGGGTGCGTTCGTGGAGCCAACCGCCGTAGTGGATCCAGGCGAGTTCGGGGAGGGGGGCTTCGGGGTGGGCGTAGAGGAACAAGCGCTCCTGGTGGAGCGCTCTACAGAGGAGGACTTCGGCGGTGAGCCGGGGGCTGTCGATGCCTTGCTCGGTGAGAAAGGTGGTCGCTTGGCGGAGGGCCTGGCCGACGGTGAGGCTAGGCGGCTTGCTGGCCATCGCCAGACTGTTCCTTGAGCTTTTCGGCTTGGTAGTACGTCACGAGACCGTCGATGATCGCGTCGATGCGGCCTTCCATGACGAGGTCGAGCTGGTGGAGGGTGAGGCCGATGCGGTGGTCGGTCATGCGGTTTTGGGGGAAGTTGTAGGTGCGAATTTTTTCGCTGCGGTCGCCGGAGCCAACCATCTTCTTCCTTTCGGCACCGATAATGGCGTTTTGCTTGTCGAGTTCGAGTTCGTAGAGGCGGGAACGGAGGACGCGCATCGCCTTATCCTTGTTCTTGATCTGGGATTTTTCGTCCTGGCAACTGACTACGGTGTTCGTCGCGAGATGGGTGATGCGGATGGCGGAGTAGGTAGTGTTGACGCTCTGGCCACCGGGGCCGGAGGAACAAAATGTGTCGACGCGGATATCTTTGGCTTCGACGTGGATATCGACTTCCTCGGCTTCGGGAAGGACGGCGACGGTGACGGCGGAGGTGTGGACGCGGCCCTGGGTTTCGGTTTGGGGGACGCGTTGGACGCGATGGACGCCGGACTCGTACTTAAGCTTGCTGTAGACTTTGTCGCCGGTGATGAGGGCGATGACTTCTTTGACGCCGCCGACGGAGGATTCGGACATGTCGGTGACTTCGACTTTCCACCGTTGGCTTTCGAAGTAGCGGGCGTACATGCGCCAGAGTTCGTTGGCGAAGAGGGTGGCTTCGTCGCCGCCGGTGCCGGCGCGGATTTCGAGCACGATGTTTTTGTCGTCGTTAGGATCTTTGGGCAGGAGGAAGATCATGAGCTCTTCTTCGAGCTTGACCATGGCGGGTTCGAGTTCGGCGATTTCGGCGAGAGCCATTTCGCGCATTTCGGCGTCGTCATCGGTAGCCATGCCTTTGGCTTGGGAGAGGGCGTCGTTGGCTTGCTTCCATTCCCGATACTTATTGACTACTTCCTCCATATCGCGGTGGGATTTCGTCGTTTTGCGATAGGCTTCGGGGTCGCTGATGAGTTCCGGGTTGGCCATCGAGCGGCTCAGTTCTTCGAAACGCGTTTCGAGCGCGTCTAGTTTGTCGGCGTATTGCATGTTATGCGATGACTAATTGGCCGCCCTGCTTCTGTTCGAGTTGCATGGCACCTTCGAGGGCGTGGATAGCGATGGCGGTTTGGTCGTCGGAGGGGGGCTGGGTGGTGATTTTTTGGAGCCAGAGACCAGGGATGGTCATGGCGGCGAGGAGGGAGCCGCGACGTTTGGCGGCGAAGCGGATGAGTTCGTAGCTGAGGCCGGCGATGACGGGGATTAAGATTACCCGGGAGGCGATTTTGGCGGGGATGGAATTGAGACCCAGGAGCGGGTCGACGATCATGTAGGTGGCCATGGAGATGAGCATGACGACGAGGAGAAAGCTGGTGCCGCAGCGGGGATGGAGGGTGGAAAACGACTGGGCGTTGGCGACGGTGACGGGCTTGCCGGATTCGAAATTGTAGACGACTTTGTGTTCGGCACCGTGGTATTCGAAGACGCGGCGGATATCTTTATACCGGGAGATGCCGTAGAGGAATGACAGGAAGATGATGAGTCGGAGGACGCCATCGACGAGGCTGAAGAGGGCGGGATTTTGGAGGGTGGGGAAGTAGTTGGAGAGTTGGCCGGTGGCGAAGGCGGGGAGCACCTTGTACATGATGATGAAAAAGCCGATGGAGAAGACGAGGTTGAGGGTCATCATCCAGGCGGGGACTTCGGAAGACGCTTCGGGCTTGCCTTTGGCGGCATTTTCTTCTTCCATGGCGACGTTGGTGGAGAAGCGGAGGGCCTTGACGCCGAGGGACATGGCTTGGCCGAGGGTGCCGACGCCGCGGAGGATGGGGAGTTTGAAGATGGGATATTTGTCGCTGACGCGGGGGAGGGGGGATTCTTCCGTGGCGATTTCGCCGTTGGAACGGCGGACGGCGACGCAGTAGCTATGGGGGGCCCGCATCATGACGCCTTCCATGACGGCTTGGCCGCCGACGAGGGTTTCCTCGCCGCTTTCGAGGAGGGGCAGGAGTTGGGTGTGGGTTACGAGACGGGCAAAGTGGCGGAGGGACAAGGGAACGCTTCCTTTCTTCATCAGTATAGCGGTTTGATGCAGGGGAAGCGCTTTTGGTTGCTAGGGGCGACGGGCCAGTTCGTCTTCGACGATTTTGAGCCAATCGCGGGCGAGGTCGCGGTTGGTGGGGAGGTTGAGGGCTAGATAGGCCCTGAGGTGTTGGGCGGCTTCGGGGAGGCGGTCGGCTTCGGCGAGGAGGGGGGCGAGGGAGAAGTGGGCTCTGCCGTAGGCGTCGCATGACTTTTCGAGAAGGCGGATGGCTTCGTCCTTATGTTTAAACTGAGAGGCGAGAGCGATCCCCAATAGATAGAGGCCTTTGGGAGAAAGGGGGTTCGCTTGGACGGCGCGGCGCGCGAGGGGTTCGGCCAAGGCTGGACGATTGGTGCTGAGATGGATGAACGCAAGGTTTGTGAGGACGGGAAAGGAGGTGGGATCAAGTTTGAAGGCTTGGTCGAGTTCGGCTTCGGCGGCGGATAGGTTTCCAATTAGAATGTGAGCGCTGGCGAGGTTGTTCCAGGCTTCGAGATAAGCGGGATCGATTTTAATCGCTTTTTGATAGTGTCGGATGGCGCTGTCGAGGTGGCCAGTGGATTTGGCGTGTTCGGCGTCGAGGAAGGCTTGAAGGGCCTTTTTGGGTACTTGGTGAGAGAGTTGATAAAGGGATACGGAAGCGGTGCGAGGCCGTTGCACGACAATGGGTTCAGAATGGCGGAGGGTAGCCAGGTGGGGGTAGCGAGGATCACAGGTATTGCCGACGGAAGCAGTGGGGATGGAGCTGCCGGTGGGCGAAAAGCAGGCGTCAGAGAACTGAGCCAGAGCAGGAGAGACGGTGAGGCATACCGCCGTAAGCAGTCTGTATGAAGACATGAGGGAAGTAACTCCTAGATGGTTGTGTTCAGGTTGGTGAAACTGGCGGAGTTTGTACAGTGACTCGGCGCTTGGATCGCAGTGGTAACCTTCTAAAGCTTCGCGGATCGCATTAAGGGAGCTGACCGCATCTGGTCAGGAAATAGTCATCTAGCGTACGAGACGATGACGGGATGCGGGGACTGGTTCTTAAGCGGAACATTCGGTTAATGCAAGGGAAAGAGCGACGTTAGTTGCTCAGATCGGCGAGACCACTGCAGATGCAGTTGCAAGTAACGTGCCAAACTGGGAATGAGGGGGAACTGGGCTGCCGGAGAATTAGGCAGCGACGGGTTTCTGC
>JANODS010000525.1:0-2636 GCA_031412835.1 Acidobacteriota bacterium
CCGCGCCAGCATCCTCACCGGCAAGTACGCCCACAAACACAAGGTCATCGACAACAACACCGCAATCCCCAAAGGCACTACATTCTTTCCCAGCCACCTTCAAAAAGCCGGTTACAAAACCGCTTTCATCGGCAAGTGGCACATGGGCGGCGAATCCGACGCTCCCCAACCCGGCTTCGATCATTGGGTCTCCTTCCGCGGCCAGGGCACCTACCTTCCGAGCCCCAACGGCGTCAACGTCGACGGCAAAAAGGTGCTGCAGAAAGGCTACATCACCGACGAACTTACCGACTACGCCATCAAGTTCATCGAAAAGCAAAAACAACCCTATTTCGTCTATCTCTCCCACAAAGCCGTCCACTCTGAGTTCATCCCCGCGGAACGCCACAAAGACAAATTCAAGGGCCAGACATTTGTCCCCCCGCCGTCACTCACCGCCGACGCTATCGACCGTCCCATGTGGGTCCAAAACCAACGCAATAGCTGGCACGGCGTCGACTACCCCTACCACTCCACCCTCGACATCGCCGAATACTATCAGCGTTACGCCGAAGCCCTCTGCGCCGTCGACGAGAGCGTCGGGCGCATTCTCGCCCTGCTCAAAGAACGCGGCGAACTCGATTCCACGCTCGTCATTTACATGGGCGATAACGGCTTTGCCTTCGGCGAACATGGCCTCATCGACAAACGGACGGCCTATGAGGAATCCATGCGCGTCCCCCTTCTCGCCCGTTGCCCCGCCCTCTTCAAGGCCGGCCAGACCATCTCGCAAGTCGTCGCCAACCTCGACATCATGCCCACCGTCCTCGAAGCCGCCGGCGTCCCTGCCCCCGCCGGCGGCGACGGTGCCAGCTTCCTTCCGCTGCTCCAAGGCAAACGCGTTGTATGGCGCGATTCGCTGCTCTACGAATACTACTGGGAACGCAATTTCCCGCAGACTCCCACCGTCCACGCCCTGCGCACTGACCAGTACAAATACATGCGCTTCCACGGCATCTGGGACCTCGACGAACTCTACGATATCCAGGCGGATCCCCGCGAATTGCGCAATCTCATCAAGAGCCCGGCCCACCAAGCCATCGCCAAACAAATGAACCAGCGCCTGTTCGAAATCCTTGAGAGCACCGACGGCATGAACATGCCGCTCTACCCGGATAAAGGCGGCCAAAACAGCCTTCGCAATCCAAAGGGCCCCCCAGCCGCCCCCTTCCCCAAAGCCTTCGAACAACCCCCGGCGAAGGTGCGCCCGTGATGAGATTGGCCTGCGCGCTTTTCCTTTGTGTCGCCGCGATAGCCCAGCGCCTTCCCAATCCCAGACTCTCCGCCCCGCGCGTCAACCCTCCCCGGGTCAACTCCCCTCGGCTCTCCACCCCGCGCGTCAACCCTTCGAGACTGAACGCCCCCCGCGTCCAGCCCCCTCGCGTCAATCCAGCCCGAATCAGCGCCCCCCGCATCAACCCGCCTCGCGTCAATACAAGCCGCCGCTAACGCAACATCGCCTCCACCGCGGCCGCCGATCCATCCCGCACCCAAGCGTCTAACTGCGCCACATCCTTCAACTGCTGCCCCCGCTGTCGACTTACTTCGATATACCGGCATCCTAAGTCGTCCAGCGCCGTCATATCCCCCCACAGCCTTTCGAACTGCACCACCGGAAACACATCTTCCTGCCCCCGGCCCCACCGCTTCTTCACTTCCTTGATCGTCGCGTAACTCGGCATCCGCTGCGCCGTCCGCCGCACCGCCGCGGCCACTCTCGCATCGTCCGCCAACTCCGCCCGGGTCAATCCAAAGGCACGCAGCAACGCGTCAATCGTAATCCAATAACTGCCCGTGTTGTAATAGCGCAGCCCAAACTCAATCCGCTCATCCGGCAGGCATAGCCCCTCCACCAGTCGCGGCTTCCCGTCCACCAGCGCCAGCCCCCCACCGTGGTCATCATACTGCCGCCCAATCACTTCCACCGTCATCCCAGCCCCGCTGGCGATATGTTCGCCCAGTAACGCAGCCGCCGGAGTCGCCCCCAACGTATCGATGTTATGCAAAAACAGATATTGCAACTCAGCCCGCTCCGTCACTAACTCCCGCAACGTCCCGTTCCGGAGCAAGTTCGGCAGTTCGTACCAATGCCCCACCGGATGAATACACTGGGACGCCACATTGTCCCTGTAATCGCTCGCCTCCCCCGCTCCTCTCACCCACTGCAACAAACTTGCCCGGCCGCTTTCTCTCACTTTTTGTTTCTGCGCGTCTAACTGCTGCTGCGGAACAACCTCCCAAAGGTACCGCAGATCCGCCACCGTCGGCACCATCCGCAACCCAATGCTCTTCCCCGCTGAAACCCGCGCCCCGGTCGCCGCAATCGGCTCGTAAGTCAAGTAACTCGTCGTCACCACGTGCGGCACGTCCGCCCGCCGGGCCTTCTCTCGCTGGATGTCCAAAAAGCTCCAATACCGCCCGTCCACACGGCGTAACGGATGCAGCGCCTTCACGACCCCCGCCCCCATCGTCCAACCGCACCCCACCCCCCCCCCCAACCTCAACAAAGCCAAACCCCCCCCCCCGAAAACCACCGCCCCCCCCACCCCCACCCCCCCCCAAACCCAACCCACCGGCTAACAAACCACCACGAAAAA
>JANODS010000526.1:0-1613 GCA_031412835.1 Acidobacteriota bacterium
TTTGCACCGTGCCGATCAGCAGCAACGAGACGCCAAAAATGAAGAGCGAAAACCCCAGCACAAAGCGCTTGGTCAACGAAGCGGGCAGTACGAGGGCGGCCACGAAACCAAGCAGCGGCAGGATCAGCAGCACCGCGAGGATGTTCATCGGGCACCTCCCAGCAGCGCAAAGGCCGAGAAGATGGAGACTGCTCCGAGCACAATCCAGGCCGCGTAATTGCGGACGATGCCGCCCTGAAGCAGACGAAGGAGAGTACCAAGGCCCATCGCGCCGGAAGCAGCCCCGTGGACCATACCGTCGTCGATCACCCCTTGGTCAAACACCTGCCAGAGGAAGTTGCGCGAGGTGCGGGCAATCGGGCGAACAATCGCCGCTTCGTAGGCTTCATCGACGAAGTATTTGTTGTAGACCACGTGATACAAGCCGGAGAAGGACCTGGCAAAAGCATCCCCCAAACCAGGGCTGACGATATAGAAAAAATAGCTGAAAGCGATCCCAACCAGGCCCGCGATGGAGCCGATGACTTCGAGCGAAAAATCGTGTTCATGGGCATGCGCCGGAAGGACGCCTTCCAGGAAGTGGGGGACGTTAAATACAAACCCGCCCACCACCGAAAGCGCAGCGAGCACCGCCAGCGGGACCCACATAATCGCTGGAGATTCGTGCGGATGGGCATGGCCCTTATACTCGCCAAAAAATGTCAGAAAGATGGTTCGGAAAACATAAAACGCCGTCATCGTCGCCGTCAGCACCGCCACCCAGAACATCCACGGCGAGTGGGCGTAAACCGACGCCAGAATGGCTTCCTTCGAATACCAGCCTGAGAAGAACGGGAACCCGGCAATGGCCAGCGCCCCCATCAGCAGAGTGAAAAACGTGATTGGCAACTTGCCCCGCAATCCGCCCATCTGGCGCATATCCTGCTCGCCGTCGAGGGCGTGGATAACGGAGCCGGAACCAAGGAACAGCAGCGCCTTGAAGAACGCGTGGGTGACCAAATGGAACACGGCGGCGGCATACGCGCCGGAGCCCACCGCGAGAAACATGAAGCCAAGCTGCGAGATGGTGGAGTAGGCGTAAACCTTTTTGATGTCGTTCTGCACGAGGCCAATCGTGGCCGCGAAGAAAGCGGTCGCTAAACCGATATACGCGACCAAGTCCTTCGCAATCGGGGCGTGCTCAAACAGCGTCGAAGCGCGGCAGCACAGGTAGACTCCCGCAGTGACCATCGTCGCCGCATGGATCAGCGCGGAAACCGGCGTCGGGCCTTCCATCGCGTCGGGCAGCCAAGTGTAGAGCGGAATCTGGGCCGACTTGCCGGCCGCGCCGAGCAGCAGCAGCAAGCAGATGGTCGTCAGAACGCCAATCGAAAGCTCCACTGGCATCGTCTTCGCCTTCGCGGCCACGGTCTGGAAGTCGAGCGAGCCGAACGTATTGATCAGCAGCAGCATCGCCAGCATCACGCCGAAGTCGCCGATGCGGTTCACGATGAAGGCCTTCTTGCCCGCGTCGGTCGCTGACTGCTTCAGGAAGTAGAAGCCAATCAGCAGGTACGAACAAAGACCGACCCCTTCCCAACCGACGAACAACAGCAGGAAGTTGCCGGACATCA
>JANODS010000527.1:0-3710 GCA_031412835.1 Acidobacteriota bacterium
GACGGGTTGCTTGCAGCGGTCGACGAAGGCTCGGATGGCTACTTCGAGGTGTTCACTGTCAACCGGGGGGACCGGGCGGCGGGGCTTGGGCATCTGTACTTACGTTGGGTGAAGTCGCGTAAACTCTCAGTTAATGCAGGATAGTTTGCGGGAACGATGGAACGGGGTGAAGGAGCGCATCAGCGCGGCATGCGCAAAGGCGGGTCGAGCGGAAAGCGAAGTGTTGCTGCTCGCGGTGACGAAGGTGTTTCCGGCAACCTTGATCGAAGAAGCCTACGCCCTGGGGATGCGGGAGTTCGGCGAGAACTACGTGCAGGAGTTCGAGAGGAAGCGGCCTTTGCTGCGGGAGTTGCCGGGGGCCCGGTTCCACCTGATTGGGCATCTGCAATCGAACAAAGCGAAAAAGGCTGGAGAGCTGTTCGACGTTGTCCAAACGGTGGACGGGCCGAAGTTGGCGCGGCGGCTGGACGAGTTGGGGAAGCCGATGGAGGTGATGGTGGAGGTGAAACTGTCGGACGAAGAGGCCAAGCATGGATGCGACCCGGCGGAGTTGTCGGCGGTGGTGGAGGCGCTTCGAGGGTGCGCGAATCTGACGCTGACGGGGCTGATGACGATTCCGCCGTGGGATGAGGACGCCGAGAAGTCGCGGCCGTATTTTGCGCGGTTACGAGAGTTGGCGGCGGCTCAGGGGTTGTCGGGATTGTCGATGGGGATGTCGAACGATTTGGAAGTAGCGATTCAGGAAGGGTCAACGATTGTGCGGGTGGGGACGGCGCTGTTCGGCCGTCGGCAGAAGGCATGACGGTGGGATTCTTCTCACCGCTGCCGCCGGCGAAATCCGGGGTGGCGGACTACGCGGCGGATCTGCTGCCGTTGCTACCTGCGCGGGTGAATCAGTCGGGCGATGTGAACTTGTATCACGTCGGGAACAATCAACTGCATCGGGAGATTTATGCGCGGGCGTTGCGGGAGCCGGGGGTGGTGGTGCTGCATGATGCGGTGCTGCATCATTTTTTCCTGGGTTCGATGGGGGAGGGGGAGTATGTGAACGAGTTCGTCTACAACTACGGGGAGTGGGCGCGGGAGTTGGGGAGGGAGCTGTGGCGGGGGCGGTCGGGGTCGGCGACGGATCCGCGGTATTTCCGGTATGGGATGCTGCGCCGGTTGGTGGAGCGGTCGCGGGCGGTGATTGTGCATAACGCGGAGGCGGCGCGGAGGGTGGGGGAGAAGGCGCGGGTGATTCCGCATTACTTTAAGGTGCCGGTGTTGCCGGAGGGCTGGGAGGTGGAGCGGTGGCGGGCGGAGCGGGGGTTGCGGCCGTCGACGACGTTGTTTGCGGTGATGGGGTATTTGCGGGAGTCGAAGCGGGTGATGGCGGTGGTGCGGACGTTTCGGAGGTTGCGGGCGGAGCGCGGGGATGTGGCGCTGGTATTGGCGGGGGAGATCGGGTCGACGGACTTGGCGCGGGCGCTCGATTGGGAGGGGGTACTACGGGTGGGGCACATGACGGAGCGCGAGTTTTGGCTGGTGGGGAGTGCGGTGGATGTGGTCGTGAATTTGCGGTATCCGGCGAGCGGGGAGACGTCGGGGATTGGGTTGCGGATGATGGGGATTGGGAAGCCGGTGTTGACGAGCGACGGGGAGGGGTTGGAGGTGCCAGCGGGGTTGGGGGAGGAGGAGATGTTGGAGGCGACTATGCGGGAGTGCGCGGAGCATCCGGGGCGGGTGCGGGAGTATGGGTTAGCGGTGCGGGAGCGGGTGCGGCGGGAGCATGACTTGGCTGCGGTGGCCGCACAGTATTTGCAGGTATTGCGGAGGGCGTGAGCTTAACTTGGGAGTCGTTGCGCGCTCAAAGTGATTGGTGAGAAATCCAGACTAGAATCGTGCCAGCACGCGAATTTCCGGATGCGCGCGTGACGGCCGATTGATGGCACGGCAACCGAAAACCGTGGTGCGCCATTAAGGCGTTAGAGGCTTCATCGCCGCATGTGCCGATTATTGTGCGGCTGCGCTTCGTAGGCCGTCCGTATCGCCTTCGGTGCCTTCTCCGGCTGCGGGTAGCCGGACGGTGTGGCGGAAACACTTGCGGCCCTAGTTGCTCGGGTGGCACAGCCCCTTCTGATTAAATCTCACCCAAAGGGGGAGGCTAAACGTGAATAGAACCAATTTTATTCTCGTTGCTGTATTCGCGGGTGTGCTCGCGATCACTGTCGGCGCTACATTAAAGCACGAGATATACGTTGAGCCTTTCAGTCCAGGGGTATTCGTTGCGGAATCCAAGTGGTGGGGTCTCCAGGTCTCCCATTTCGAAATCCGCTGGATGAAACCATCGGGGCTTGACGACGAAGCATGGTGCAAGCAGGACACATCCGGGGTCTGGTCCAAATACATCGTTGAGGAACCCCGCATCAGGGACCAAAGGCGACACCGCCGACGCCGGTCACGAAGCCGGGAAAACTCGAAGTCCCAGACATCCACGCCGAGTTCTCCGCTCGTGGCGAGTCCGAGTTCCGCTTGTGGTTGAAAGACCGGCCGGTAGCGGTACTGTACGCCATGATTCGGCGGCATGATTTGGACGCCACTCGGCGAAGCTCGAAGTGGAAGGACCCGGAGAAGCTAAGCGTCTACATTGCCGATCGACTTCGGCCTAGAGTCTCCCGAGGGTCCGCATTTTTAGCGACTGGGGAAGTGCTGGGCGACGATCCGATGGAGTGATACACCGTTTCTTCAGCCCGTATGGATCGAGACCACTCGGCAGAGGGCGTTGTTTAACCCGCCAGCCGATCTCCGTAAATCGTCGAAAACTTTGGTGGACCTGAAGGGATTCGAACCCTTGACCTCTTCCATGCCATGGAAGCGCGCTCCCAACTGCGCCACAGGCCCACTTGTGGACAACCTTCATAGGATAACATCAGAAGAAGACCTGTGACAAGAGACGAAGCTTGGCAGATTGTTTGTGAATTTGTGCAGTCCGATGGACTTCGGAAGCATATGCTCGCCGTAGAGACCTGCATGGTGGCATACGCCCGCCAGCACGGGGGCGACGAGGAGGCCTACGCAGTGACCGGATTGCTCCACGATTTCGATTGGGAGATCCACCCGTCCTTGCCCGATCACCCGACCAAGGGCGAGGCGATTCTGCGGGAACGCGGCGTATCCGACGAGATTCGGCGGGCGATTCTTTCGCATGCGGATTTCACCGGAGTGGCGCGGATTTCGCTCATGGAAAAGACGCTGTTCGCCTGCGATGAACTGTCGGGGTTTCTGATGGCCTGTTCGTACGTGAAGCCGTCGCGGAGTATCCATGAAGTGGACGGGAAATCGGTGCGGAAAAAGTTGAAAGACAAAGCGTTTGCCCGGGCGGTGAACCGGGACGACGTGATCAACGGTGCGGCGGAGATGGGTTTGGATCTGGATGCCCATATCGAATTTTGCATCGGGGCGCTGCGAGCTCGGGCGGAGTTGCTAGGATTGCAAGGGACGGTTTAAATCGCGGAAGCCAATCTTGGCCGGTGCTGGGCCTGGTCTTCAAAACCAGCGTGCGTCGCGTAAGCGGCGCGGTGGGTTCAACTCCCACTGGCTTCCGCCACTTTGATCCAACCTTGCGCCGGAACCCGAGAGCGCTCATACTGCAACCATGACCCTGAAGAGTGCGGCGCTTCTGGCGCTGATCGGAACACTGCTGTTCACAATCCTAATGGCGTTGGACT
>JANODS010000528.1:0-1121 GCA_031412835.1 Acidobacteriota bacterium
GGGCGAGGCGGGCGCGGACGAACCTATCGATAGATTGGTTGGGTTCGCGGGTAGGGGCCAGGTAGGCCCAGTGCTTCTGCCAAGGGGCACCGGCGTCGGCCCATTTGGTTAGGGTGGCGACTTCAGTGGGCGAGCGCGACGCGCCGGTATGGGCCGGGGGCATGCGCTTGACTTTGTTGGGGGAGGAGATGCGTTCGACGATGAGATGGCGGGCGGCAGCGACGGCGGTCGGTTGGTCGAGACGAAGGCGGATTCCTTTGGCGGCGGCGTCGGAACCGTGGCAGGTCCAGCAACGGTCGGACAGGATAGGGCGGATGTCGCGGTTGAATTCGACTGGTTCGGCGAGAAGGGGCGCGGCCCAAAGTAAACAAAAACGGAGTCGCATGCGGCTTGCGTTGATTATGTCGCAAGCCGCGGGCGAGCGCTAGTTAGGCGACCTTTCGTTCCATGGCGGAAGGGGTATCGACGGAGGCGATTTTGACGTTTTTGGCAACGCCGATCATTTCGAGGAAGCGGATTTGAATCCAGGTCTGATCGTATTCATACCAAGCCAGGCCGTGGCGGGCGGAGTTGGGATGGGCATGGTGGTTGTTGTGCCAGCCTTCGCCGAACGTGAGGATGGCGACCCACCAGCTATTGCGGGAGTCATCGCGGATGTTGAAGCGGCGGGCGCCCCAAAGGTGGGTGGCGGAGTTGACGAGCCACGTGGAATGGAGGCCGGCGACGACGCGGACGCAGGTGGCCCAGAGGAACATGGACCAGCCGCCCCAGGCGAAGAGGATGGCGGAGAGGATGATTATGGGGACCCAGTGGTAGGAGTTGAGCCAGAGGTAGAACGGGTCTTTGGCCAGATCGGGCGTGTACTTCATCATGGCTTTGGTTTGGTTGTGCTTGGCTTCGCCAAACAGAATCCAGCCCATGTGGGACCACCAAGCGCCGTGGCGCGGGGTGTGGGGATCGCCGTCCTGATCGGAGTGCTGATGGTGGATCCGGTGCGTGGCCACCCAGAAAATGGGGCCGCCTTCCATGGTCAGAGTCCCGCAAACGGCGAACAGATGCTCGATCCATTTCGGGACGGTGTAGGCGCGGTGGGTGTGGAGGCGGTGGTAGCCCATGCCGAT
>JANODS010000529.1:0-8977 GCA_031412835.1 Acidobacteriota bacterium
CGCGCCGCGTTCCGGTCGATCAACACCCGCCAGCCCGCCGCCGCCAACCGCGCCGCCAGCGCCAAACCCTTCCCTCGCGCCGTTCCCCCGCCCAGCAGGAAGCCCCAGGTCCCTGCCCTCCGCCCAAACACGTCAACCACCGGCACCCGAGGCCGCTCGACCGCCGCCATCGCCCCCACCGCCCCCGCCACAGACCACGAGTAAACCGCCGCAACAATCAAATGCGCAATCCGCCCCGGATATTGTCGCGCCGCCGCCATCACCCGCGCCGCCGTTTCCCCCATCGCCGCCGCCGACTCCAGCCGGAAAACCTGCTCGGACACCGTCCGCGCAAACGCCTCAATGTCTGACGTCAACGGTGCGTCATACGCCAAATGCCGCGTCGAATGCTCCCCCACCAAACTCACAATCGGGCTCCGCGCCTTTCGCGCGTTGTGGAAATTCGCCAGGCCATTCGCCAGCCCGGGGCCTAAATGCAGCAGGGTCGACGCCGGTTTGCCCAACATTCTGGCATATCCGTCCGCCGCCCCCGAACACACCCCTTCGAAGAGGCACAGCACGCCCCGCATCTCCGGCACCCGGTCGAGCGCCGCCACGAAATGCATCTCCGACGTTCCGGGGTTCATGAAGCAAACCTCCACGCCCCCGGCCACAAGAGTCCGTAACAAACACTCCGCGCCGGTCATCGACTTACAGTTTTACCTTACCCGTCGCCGGGTCCCACGAAGCCCGGGTCTTATACCTGTAAGCCAAGTTACATAAGTGCGCCGCGGCGGCCGCGTAGTGCCCTTCCTCGGCATTCTCCCGGCTTGGCTTGTTATTCCGAATCGAATCGATAAACCACCAGTTATGGCTCTGCCCCTTTTCCACGGGCACGTCCTTGGCCTCCGGCCGCGGCTGGCGGGTCTCTCCCGCAAACTGCGCGAGATACTCGTCCCGCAGCCTCTTCGGGAAGTTAATGCTCCCGTAGAGTTGCGCTTTGCCGCCCTGGGGTTCCGGGGTCAGAGTAAGCCGGTTAAATTCCACTAACAACGTCGCCTCATCCCCATAGATATAAATCCCCCGAGGCGACTGGCCATTCGCCTGATTTACATACACATCCACGAAGAACCCCTCGGCGTATTCCACCAGCGAATTCATAACATCCGGCACCGTCCGGCCGTCTTTCCACTTATAGATGCCGCCCTGCGAAACTGCCGACACCGGTGCCTTCACGCCCATGATCTCGTGCATTTGCGTAAACTGGTGCACGAATAAGTCCGCCGCCACGCCCCCCGAGTAATCCCAGAACCGCCGCCATTGAAACACAATCTTCGGGTCAAACGCCCGCTTCTTCGTGCGGCCCTGCCACGTCGCCCAATCAATCGTCTTCTCGGACGCATCCGAAGGCACCGGGTACTGCCATGCCCCCTCGGACGAATTACGATGATTCGCCATTCGAATCATGTTCACCTTCCCCAGCGCCCCACTCGCCACCAGCTCCTTCGCCTTTGCCGTCAACGCCGATGTCTTCGCCTGGCTCCCCACCTGCAACACCTTCCCGCTGCGCTTCGCCGCCGCCACAATCCGTGGCCCCTCCGCAATCGACCAAGTCATCGGCTTTTCGACATAAACATGCTTCCCGGCCGACAGCGCATCCAGCACGATCTTCTCGTGCCAATGGTCCGGCGTCGCGATCACCACGGCTTGCACGTCTTTGTTATCGAGCACCGCCCGATACTCTTTCCCTGTCCAAATCCCTTCGCCCAACTGCTCCTTCGCCCGCTGCAGGCAGCCATCGTAAAGGTCCGCCACCGCGATACCCTTCGCACCGGGCACCTCCGCAAATTCGTCGATCAGTTGCTTGCCCCGAACCCCGCTGCCGATGTAGCCGAGGTTCACGGAATCGCCGCCTCCCTGCCCGAACAAGGTTGCCGCGGGAGAGAGCGAGTAGACCACCGAGGCGGCCGAAAGAAAGGTACGTCGAGTTGTAGCCATGCCCTACTAGCCTAACGCTTGCTGTATGCTTTGGGTACGTGATCGCCCGCCGCCTGCCGCTCCTTCTCATTCCTCTGGCCGCCGCCGCGGGCTGGTGGTGGTTCTCTCACCGTCCTCCGGCCTCCCTCGCCGTCTATGGAGTGGTCGAATCACGCCGCGTGGAAATTGGCTCGAAGATCGGAGGACGAGTCACCGAAGTCCTGGCTGAGGAAGGCACAGTGGTCGAGCCGGAAGCCCCCCTCGTCCGCTTCGATTTTGCCGAACTCCGCGCCCGCCTGCGCCAATCCGAAGCCCGCCTCGCTGAAGCCACCGCCCGCGCTGACCAACTCGCCCGCGGTCTTCGCCCCGAAGAGATCGCCCAATCCGAAGCCGCGGCCGCCCAAACCCGCGCCCTGCTCGCCGCCGCTAAATCCGGCCCCCGCCCCCAGGAAATCGCCCAAGCGCGCGCCGACCTCCGCGCCGCCGAAGCCGACCTCGCCACGGCCACTTCCACCGCCACCCGCCTCGCCACGCTAGCCCAGTCCGGCGACGTTTCTCGCCAAGCTCTCGACGACGCGACCGGCCGACGAGATACCCTCCGCGCCCGCGCGGATGCCGCCCGCCAACGCGTCGCCCTGCTCGAAGCGGGCACTCGACCCGAAGATATCCAAGCCGCTCAACAGCGTACCCTCCAATCCGAAAAAGTTGCCGCCGTGGCCCGCCTCGGCACCCGTCCGGAAGAACTCGCCCAAGCTCGCGCCCGCGTCGAACAAGCCCAAGCCGAAGTGGCCCAAGTCTCGGTCCAACTCGCCGAGGTCGAAGTCCGTTCTCCCTCCCGCGCCCGCATCGAAACCATCTCGGTTCGCCCTGGTGACCTCGTCCCCGCCGGCCGCGCCATTGTCACCCTCCTCGAAGAATCGCAAACCTGGGTCCGAGCTTACGTACCCGCCACATTGCTTTCTTCCTGGCCGCTCGGCGCGAAGGTCGAAGTAGTCCTCGACAACGCCCCGCCTCTCTCTGGCGTCGTCCAGCAGATCGCCGCCCAAGCCGAGTTTCTCCCCCGCAACGTGCAAACCCGCGACGACCGCTCCCATCAAGTCTTCGCCGTCAAAATCCGCGTCCCCAACGCCACCCTCCGCTCCGGCATGGCCGCGGAAGTTCGCCTCGCCCCTTAGCCATGCCGGTCATCGAAACCAAGGACCTAACCATCCGCTTCGGCAACTTCACCGCCGTCGACAAAGTGTCCCTCTCCATCGAACGCGGCGAAGTCTTCGGCCTTCTCGGCCCGAACGGATCCGGCAAAACGACGATCATCAAAGCCCTCTGCGGCCTCGTCAAAATCGCCTCTGGCTCAGGCCATCTCCTCGACCTCGACGTCCGCCAGCACGCCGCTGAAGTCCGCCGGCGCATCGGCTACATGTCCCAACGCTTCGGCCTTTACGAAGACCTCACAGTCCGCGAAAACATCGAATTCTACTCTGGCGTTTACGGCCTCTCCGCCGAACGCCACGCCCGCCGCTTCGCGGACGTCGTCGCCCTCACGACCATCACTCCGTACCTCGACCGCCGCGCCGGCCAGCTCTCTGGAGGCTGGAAACAGCGCCTCGCGCTGGCCTGCGCCATCATCCACTCGCCGGAAGTCGTCTTCCTTGACGAACCCACCGCCGGCATCGACCCCGTCGCCCGCCGCGCCCTCTGGGACCTCGTTTTCCTCCTCTCCGGCCAGGGGGTCACCTTTCTCGTCACCACCCATTACATGGACGAAGCCGAGCGCTGCGGCCGCGTCGGCTACCTCTATAACTCCAAGCTCATCGCCCTCGGGACGGTGGACGAATTGAAGCGCCTTCCCGCCGCCAACCCGCCCGGCACGGCTCGTTTCGAAATCACATGCCCGAACGTGATGGAGGTCCTCGCCGCCGTTCGCCTCCTCCCTTACGTTCACGAAGCCACCATCTTCGGCCAGTCGATCCACGCCCTCGCCGACCTCTCTGCCGCCTCCGCCTTGGCCGCCGCCGTCCACGTTACTCCCCGCCTCATCGAAGCCTCTCTCGAAGACGTTTTCGTCACCCTCACGAATCAAATCCGGAACGCCGCATGAGCCTCTTTTCCGGCACCGTGCCCATGATGCGCAAGGAGTTTCTCCACCTTCGCCGCGACCAGGGCACCGTCATCTTCGCTCTCCTCATCCCCGTCGTGCAACTCGTCATCTTCGGCTACGCGCTGAACATGAACGTCCGCCAAATCCCCACCGTCGTCTACGACCAAGCCCCCTCCCAACGCAGCCGCGAACTCATCGAACGCTTCCGCGCCGCCGACACGTTCGCCATCCGTGGCCATGTCGCCTCCGACGAGGAACTCTACCGCGAGATCCGCCAGGGCCACGCCCAAGTCGCCCTCAAGATCCCCGCCGACTACGCCGACCGCATACTCGAAGGTGGTGGCGCCACCGTCCAACTTCTCGTCGACGGCTCTGACTCCACCGTCTCCGGTGCCGCGCTCAACGTCTTCAGTTCCTTGATCCTCCTCGAAAACCAACGGCTTTCGAACGCCGGCAAGTCCATCGTCGAAGCCCGCCCCGCGGTTCTCTTTAACCCCGCCACGCGCTCCCCAAACTTCTTCGTCCCCGGCCTCGTCGCCGTTCTCGTGCAGATCATGGTCATCCTCCTCGTCGCCCTCTCCGTCGTGCGAGAACGCGAACGCGGCACCCTGGACCAACTCACCGTCACCCCCGTCCAACCGCTCGGCGTCATGGTAGGCAAAATGATTCCCTACGTCGTCCTCGGCTTCCTGGAAATTTGCTGGGTTCTGCTGATCATGCGGGTCGTCTTTGCCGTCCCCATTCACGGCAGCCTGGCCACGCTGCTTCTCATCGCCGTCCCCTTCCTTGTCGCCTCGTCCGGCATCGGCCTGCTCATTTCGACGAAAGCCCAATCCCAGGCCGAGGCCTTTCAGATGTCGTTCGGCACCATGCTCCCGTCCATCTTTCTTTCCGGTTATATCTTCCCTATCAATAACATGCCGACTCAGTTTCAGTATGTGAGTAAGATCATCCCGACCACTTACTACATTGATGTTGCTCGCGGAGTCATCCTCCGCGGGGCCAGCCTATCGGAACTTTGGATCAACGCCGCCGTCCTCACCCTTATGGCGGTCGTCACCGTTGCGCTCGCGGCCCGCCAATTCCAACGCCAGCTCAGCTAACCGGCACGGGCTCTATCGAGGGCAGCATCGCCTCCCAAACCGCTTCCAGAACGGCTTGGTCCGCAAGCGCCGACTTGCCCATGATGTCGATCTTCGGTTTCGTTCCGTCCCTCCCGACACCGGCAAAATGCCAAGTAAAGCGAACTTGCGGCTCCTTTCCCGGCAAAGCAACCGCAATCCAGATCTCCCGCCCGATCAATCCGGCCACCGTGCGGTCTCGCTCCCGCAGCACCGTCAAACTGCCTCCTGCCTGCCGCGCGAACTCCCGCTCTTCCTCGACATCCATAAATGTCTTCGTATCCGGCGAAGTTACCGTCTGGGTTGAAAATTCCACGCGAACACTGCTGGCGGCCCCCTTCCACATCATTTGGACGGATTCACTCAACGAAGGCCCCATTCGAATGGCTCCCGGCCCGATACAGAACCCCGCCGCCGTGCCTTCGACATAGGCCGCCAACACGTCTCCGGAAAGCTTTTCCGCCACCGCCTCCTTACCCTCCGGCGCGTCGCGGACAACCGTCACCGCCGCGTCCCCCCTCACTTGCCTCGCCTCCAAGATCAGGTCCGACGCCTCCCGGTACCAAACCGCTTCCACCCCATTCGCCATCGCTGGCCGCGACACCACCTTCGCGCCCAACTCGGTCATCCGCGCCGCCCACGCCCCCGGTTTCGCCGCCTCCACGCGCACTCCGTAAATCATCTGGCTCCGGCTCTCGGCCGTTACCTGCCCTGCCACGCCGACTCGAAATCGCCCAATCGCTTCTTTCTTCAGTTCCACTTTATTCGCTCCCGCGCATCCTGCCAATCCAGCCACCATTACCACCCAACACACCCACTTCATTTTCCCTTCCGCTGCTCATGATACCGGTGCTTCACCATCGCCGTCACCGCCTCAATCGCCCACGCCTGCACTTTCTTATCTTCAAACGCGGGCTGGTGTTCCGCCGCCAATCGGACATCTCCCGGGGGCGGCCTTTTCGGCGTCTCCAACGCCGCTCCGGAGCTCCACGGCACCGTCCCATCGCCAATCTCCGCCGGAGCCTGCAACAGCGCCTGCCAGTTCTTTCCCGCCCCATCCGTAAAGAATCCGCGGAATCCCTGGTTCGGGTACGGGTCACTTTGAATCAAGTTACTCTCCACTCGCATCTCGATCACGGATACCGATTTGTGCCCGATCCCCGTCATCGTCAGGGTCTGTGGATGCTGCTTCGGCGCCTGGTCTTTGGGGCAGAGCTGGTCGTGCAACGCCTCGGCCAGTTTCAGGTTCTGTAAGTACCGATCCCACGACTTATCCAAGTCCGCGTTCATGGCATCGTGCGCGTCTCCGCCCTCCGGCGTCGGCTTCTCCGGATTGAGTAACGCCGGATCCACCAGCCCCCAGTAAGTATTCTGACTGGGGTTCTCGCCCTTCTTCGGGTGGACGATTGCCTTGATGCGATAAATCTCCTCGTATGGATCCCCCTTCTCGGGAAGCTTCTTCACCGCCGCCCCGTCCACCGTTACAGTCAGCCACTCCGCCTTCTGGCTGGTGGTTTGATGAACTTTATTGGGCATCAATTGCAACCCGCCCGGAATGTTCCCCAACACCGCCGTCACCTTCGGCCCATCGTTGCCTAACGCCCGCTGCACCATCCCCAGTGAGTTGAACCCTTCAAAACCCGCCTTCATGCGCCAATACGCCCCCGGTGCCCCGGTGACGGGCTGCACCCCGTGGATGATCCCCGCGATCTTGCCCCGCGCTCCCGAAATCTCGCTCGCCGTTCGCGTCACGAGTCCCCCCATGGAATGGGAAATCAGAATTACCTTCTCGCACAGGCCAGTAACTTTCCGTGACTCTTCGATGATGGCGTCAATCCTATTCGCCAGGTAAGTACCCGCGCTCTTCACATCGTCCGACCAGTTATAGCCGACCGCGTAGACAGGCAACACAAAGTACTTATTCAGTAGTCCCCAGTCGTGCTCCCGCAACACCTTCAGGAACTTATGGTAATCCTCCATAATCCCCCGAAAACCGTCTCCCGGCGGGCTATCCTCATCCACTTCCAGATAGCCCGGATTGAACGTTTGTTCCGGCGTGCCGACCAGCAATCGCCTCCGCCGCGCTCCGTTCGAACGCGCGAAAATCAGGTTCGAAAGCATCCACCCCGTGTTCGTGCTCCAGCGCAAATTGGGCAGTCCGTCGGCGTCCTCCCCTTCCCCGTTCGTCCCCGGACGCCGCAAGTGCGTCCCCATGATGCCGGGCACAAACACCAGCGGAATCGCTTCTCGCCGAACTTCAATCTCGTGTTTCTCCGACGTCTCGAGCCCCGCCAGAAACTCATCCACCTTGTTCCAATCAACCGTATGCTTTTTGGCCATGGTGTTACGGTTTCGCCCCGTCCCCGTTGATCTTCGCAAGCACCGCCTTCACTTCCGGCCCGGCACCGTTCTTCTCCCACCACGCCCGCGCCCCCGCCACCGTCGTGAACCCCGGATAGACGCGCTTGACCCATTTTTCAGCGAATACCTTCCCGTCCACCGTCGCCGCCTCGTCCTCCAGAATCGCTAGCAGGGCTAAAAACGTCGCAGCCGAATACTCCACTCGGATCTCAACCGGGTTCGACAACACGGTCTCATTGTCGTCGGTCAAATCTTTCACCTGGATCCGATTCAATCCTGGCGCAAAATGCTCCGGCCATCGCTTCCCGGCGTCGTACTCGAACGAGTGTTTTCCGCCCGGTGCCAATACAATTTTGTCCGCGTCTTCCACCGACCAACTCAAAAGTACACCATCGTGATGCCGCAATATCTTGCCGAACGGGACGTCCCCCCCCCCCACCGTCAGTTGCACTTCCCAGGTCTTCTTCGGATCCCGAAACTCCATCGGTACAGACAATAGGTTCGTGTATCGAACACCAATTGGAATCGACTCGCCCAGCGAAAAGCTCCGCTTGGGCGCCGCGAGTTCTATCAACTTCTTCGTGGACCCCGTCGGCCCTTGCTCTAGAGGACTCATCAAACAACCTCCCATCAATATCGGTACCGCCGCAACTAACCCGAGCTTCATAAAATTCCCCGCAGGATCTCGATTTCCCGAGCCGTAAACGCGCTGACACTGCCCGTAGTGTCCATCAGACCGGTGCCGGGTGTATGATCCCCTGCTCCGAAAAGAGCGCGTTTGAACTGGTTTTTCGTCTCGTGCCCCGCCTCATGCGCCACCACAACCTTGGCTCGCGCCGCCGATAGACCCGACATAATGTGAGCTCGACTACCAAACGCAAAACCCTGTACATTCTCCCACCGGGTGTCCGGATGGAGGCTGCTGCCCGACACTGTGATCCGCAACCACGGAAATACTGTCCATTCCGTCGTGACCGCGTCCGAATTTGGCGATATGGCCGACGATTTCGGATGCCGATCATCAATCGCCACAATCACGTTTATCGGCAACCCCGCATCCGTCGCCCAGGTCCGCAGAGAGACTAACTCCGCTGCCTGCAATCGGCTCTTCCACGCTTCCGCCTTCGCTGTGATCGCCGCCCGCGCCGCTACCAACTCCGGCCCCAACGGCCCGTTCGCATCCCGCGTCTCGTCTGCCGTCGCCGTCTCCGCCGCGGTCTTTGCGTGATGAGTCACCCAATTCTTCTGCGCTTGCGTCGCGGAATCCCACAACCCGATATACTTCACTTTAAACTTGGCCGCCAACGCGCCCACCGTTCCCAACTCATACTTCACAAACGTCGCGCCGGTATAGAACGCCGCCATCGCCGCCGTCGTGCCATTGGTCGACACTTGAGTCTGACCCGCCATCTCAAACGGCTTCAACACAATCTTCCGAAAC
>JANODS010000530.1:0-4637 GCA_031412835.1 Acidobacteriota bacterium
GCTCATGCGGCCCCAGCGGCGGGGGGAGGCGGGGGCAAGGCGGTCGAGGCGTTTGCAAGTATGGACGAGGACTTGCGGGTCGAGGAGGGTTTTCACGGGTAGGTTTCCCCACCCAGTTTAGCGAGAGCGGCTACGGAGGGCGACGCCGGCCAGGAGCAGGCCGATGGCGAGGAGCGCGGAGGTTCGGGGTTCGGGGATGGCGGTTGGAGTGGAGGGCCGCCTTCCCGTTTGTTGTGCTACGCTGCCCCGCATGAGATGGATTCTGGCGGCGGGCGGGTTGGTTCTATTGGGCGCGGTGGCTTTGACGGTTCGTCCTGGGAAGTTGACGGATGGGCGAACTCTGCTGCCGACGGGGCAGATTGTGGAACCGGCGGGGACGGCGATCGAAGTGAATGATCGACCGTTGGGACTGACGCTGAGCCCGGACGGGAAGCGGCTGGCCGTCGTGACGGGGTCCAACTTTGCGCCGCGGGCGCTGCACTTGGTGGACGTGGCGGGAAGGCGAGTGGCACAGACGATCACGTTGGGAGACAGCTTTGTAGGAGTTGCGTTTTCGAGCGATGGAGAGCGGCTGTTCGTAGGCGGCGGGCAGGATCAGGAGTTGAAGCTGTTTCGACGGAGCGGGGAGCAGTTCGTGGCCGATGGAGTGGTCAAGATGGACGGGGCGCCGAGCGGGTTGGCGGTGATGGGTGAGACGGTGCTGGTGGCGTTGAACCAGAAGCACGAGCTGGGCATCGTGGACTTGGCGAGCCGGAAGGTGGAACGGGTGGCGGTGGGGAGCTATCCGTATACGGTGGTCGTGAGCGGGGGAAAGGCTTACGTATCGAACTGGGGCGGGCGGAGGCCCGGGGCGGGCGATGTGACGGACGGGGTGTTTCCGGTGGTGGTGGATCCGCGGACGGGGATCCCGAAATCAGGGACGGTTTCGGTGGTGGATATCGCGGGGCGGAGGGTGATGAAAGAGATTGAGACGGGGCTGCATCCGAGTGCGTTGGCGCTGCGGGGGGATCGGCTGTACGTGGCGAATGCGAATAGCGATTCGGTCAGTGTGATTGATACGACGAGCGACCGGGTGGTGACGAGTTTCGCGGCGCGGATTACGCCGAAAGCACCGGTGGGCAGCGCGCCGAACGCGTTGGCGGTAAGCAAGGACGGCAAGACGCTTTATGTGGCCAACGGGGCGGACAATGCGGTGGCGATTCTCGATACGACCAGCGGGAAGACGCGCGGTTTCGTGCCGACGGGCTGGTATCCGACGGCGGTTGCCTTGTCGGCGGACGAGAAGGAGATACTCGTGGCAAGCGGGTACGGTGTGGGTTCGTTGCCGCCTTCGTATAAGAACCGAAAGGGGCTGATCACGATCGTCGAGCAGCCGACGGAGCGGCAGCTTGCGAGTTGGACGAAGGCCGTGCGGCGGGACGATACCGGGGAGTTGACCCGGGGCATGAAGGGCACGATTGCGCCGGTGCGGCATGTGTTCTACGTGATCAAAGAGAATCGGACGTACGATCAGATTTTCGGGGATTTGCCGCAAGGGAATGGAGATGCGAAGCTCGTGCACTTTGGCCGGGAGGTGACGCCGAACCACCATAAGTTGGCCGAGGAGTATGTGCTGCTGGATAACTTTTATACGCCGGCGGACCAGTCGGCGCTGGGGCATCGATGGTGTACGCAGGGCTACGCGAGCGACTGGGTGCACAAGTATGGCAACGGGCGGAACGATCAGAACCCGATGCTATTTGCGCCGAACGATTTTCTGTGGGATGCGGCGAAAGTGCACGGGGTGACGGTGCGGAGTTATGGGGAGCGGGGGCTGAACACGATGGTGCCGGCGAAGGCGAGTTGGGGGGATGTGTATGGGGACTGGAAGAACGGAACCAAGAACGTGAAGATTACGCCGCGGGCGCAGATTGTGGGCTTGCGGGATGTGTATTCGCCGCACGTGCCCGCGTATGGTTTGGTGGTGCCGGACCAAGTGCGGGTGGACCGGTTTCTCGAAGAGTTTCGGGAGTTTGAGAAGAACGGGAACCTGCCGCGGTTGAACGTGATTTTGCTGCCGCAGGACCATACGAGCGGGACGTCGCCGGGGTTCCCGACGCCGCGGGCGATGGTGGCGGATAACGACTTGGCATTGGGGCGGCTGGTGGAGGCGATTTCGAAGAGCCGGTATTGGAAGGATTCCGTGATTTTCGTGACTGAAGACGACGCGCAGAGCGGCCTGGACCATGTGGACGGGCATCGGACGATTGGCATGGTGATTGGGCCATGGGTGAAGCGGAAGGTGGTGGATTCGACGTTCTACACGACCATCCATATGTATCGGACGATTCAGCATTTGCTGGGGTTGCCGCCGCAGAATCAGTTTGATTTGGCGGCGGAGCCGATGTTTCCAGTGTTTACGGGAAGGGCGGATTTGACGCCGTATGTGGCCGAGAAGAACCGGATTCCGCTGGATGAGATGAATCCGCCATTGCAGGGCTTACAGGGGGAGGAGAAGGAGATGGCGGAGGCGTCGTTGCGGATGGACTTCAGCGAACCGGACGAGGCTCCGGCGGAGTTGCTGGACCGGGTGATTTGGCATTCGGTGAAGGGTTTCGCTACGCCTTATCCGAGAAGCGGAAGACGGGGCCTTGGGGCGTCACTGGGAGCGAATGGCCGGCCGGGAGCAAAATAGCGTGCTTGCGGTGGACGGTGAAGGCGTCGCATTGGCCGTCGGTGATGAGGAGAAGCGGGCCTTTCTCCGGGAAATCGGCGGCATTTTCAAGCAAGTTGATGCCGGGCTGGAGGATGGTGTCGCCGCGGCTGCGGAGTGCGAAGCGGTCGGCGATTTCTTCGGGGAGCACGGGGCCGTGGTCGAAGGCGGCGGGCAGAAGCGGCTTTGCCGCTGATGATTTGCGGGACGCCGAGGACTTGCCGATACCGGGAGGGCCCCAGATGAAGACGGGGCGGACGGGGGCGACGTGGAGCAGGAAATCGATGAGCTGATTTTGGTGGAGGAAGATGGCGGAGTTCATGGGGTGGGAAACCTTAGGATAATCCGGCACAATGGAGAGATGATGATGATTCTGGCAGCGGCGAGTTTGTTGGTTACTCCGGAGTGGTTGCGGGAGGAACAGAAGAAGGGCGATATCGTGATTCTGCACGCGGGCTCGGCGAAGGACTACGCCGAAGGGCATATAGCGGGGGCGAGGCTCGTGACGTTGGTCGACGTGTCGAAGCCGGAATCGAAATTGCGCTTGGAGATGCCTTCGGCGGAGTTGATGCGGGAGCGGATGATGCAGTGGGGAGTGAGCGACAAGACGCGGGTGGTGGTGTACGCGGGGAACGCATCGGTGCAGACGGCGACGCGAGTTTGGTTCACCTTTGAATATTGGAGCTTGTCGGCTTCGTTGCTCGATGGTGGGTTGGCCGGATGGAAAGCGAAGGGGATGCCGGTGACGACGGACGTGCCGACGGTGACCGCCGCGAAGGAGTTAACGGTGAAGGCGCGGCCGGAGCTGATCGTCGATTCGGCTTGGGTAAGGGATCATCTCGCGGATAAGCAAGTAAAGATTTTGGACGCGCGGCTGCCCGAATTCTACTCTGGCCAGGACGCGGGGAACATGCCTCGCGCCGGGCACATTCAAGGGGCGACGAGTGTTCCCTACCCTACGCTGCTCACCGAGGGAAAGGCGTTTCTGCCGGTCGCAACGTTAGCCGAGAAGCTGGGCGAAGCGGCGACTTTGGTGACCTATTGCCATATCGGCATGCAGGCTACCGTGCCGTACTTCGCGGCGCGTTTGGCGGGCCGCGAAGTGAAGCTTTACGACGGTTCGTTTGAAGAGTGGAGCGCGAAGCCGGAACTGCCTATCAATTAGAAGCTGAAGCGGAGGCCGACCTGCGCGAGGCGGGGGATGCCGGGCAGAAGGCCCCGGCTACGGTCGACAATAGTGAGCCGGTCGGTCAGGTTCTTCACTGTGAAGAAGAGGGTCGCCCGGCGTACCGGTACGTTTAGCGAAGCGTTCCAGAGTGCATTGCCGGGGAGAAGGCCGCGTTGGCCGTCCGGCGAAGCGTTGACGGTGCTGAGATCGTCGGCGAACTGGCGACCAGTGTAAACATTTTCGAGAATGACGTTTACTCCTTTCGCATGGGAGTAACTGAGGCTGGAGGTTAGTAAGTTCTTCGGGGCATATGGGAGGCGGTTGCCCGTGATGCGGACGGCAGTGAACCCGGGGATGTTGCTGAAGCGGTCGCTGCTGAACCTTGCGATGGGGAGCGACGTCCAGGCGGTGCGCAGGGTGACGTTGTGTTGCCGGGGCAGAAAACGCGCGAGTTGCCAAGAGGTGGAAAGTTCGGTGCCTTGATGCAGTGTGGAACCAGCGTTCGTGAGCGTGGCCCCGAGGCCACCGGCAACGCTGGCGGGGATGATTTGGTTTTCGAAGTCCATGCGGAAGTACGTTGCTTCGGCGCGGAGGTCGCCGGGGAGGTTGACGCGGGCACCAGCTTCGTAGTTCCAGCTGAGCTCGGAGGCGAGATCCACCGTGGCACCGGTGCTATTGGAGATGACGTCCTCCACACGGGGAGGCGCGAAGCCTCGATGGAGGCCCGTGAAGAGCGTAACTCGACTACCGACGGTGTACGCCGCGCCGAGACCTGGA
>JANODS010000531.1:0-4378 GCA_031412835.1 Acidobacteriota bacterium
GCCTTCCACCGCGGGCCGCACGACGAAGGTTTGCGAGATCATTTCGGTGTTGTCGATGCCATCAATGAGAACCTGGTTGGACGTGCTGCGGCCGCCGCCCCGATGAACTCCGGCCCGGTGGCACCGCCCTCGCCGCAAACGGCGCCCGCAGCACGTCCAACCAGGTTCTCATTGATGGCATCGACAACACCGAAATGATCTCGCAAACCTTCGTCGTGCGGCCCGCGGTGGAAGGCATTCAGGAGTTCAAAGTTCTCACCAACAATGCCGGAGCCGAATACGGCCGCTCGGCGGGAGCCGTCGTCGTCATCACCTCCAAGTCCGGCGGCAACGAGTTTCACGGCTCGCTCTTTGAGTTCCTCCGCAACGAGCGGTTCGACGCCAGAAACTTCTTCGCGCGAGCCGACCAAAAAATTCCGCCGTTTAAGCTCAATCAATTCGGAGCCGCGCTCGGCGGTCCCATCAAGAAAAATCGCACATTCTTCTTCGCCGACTATGAAGGCTACCGCGAAGTCTTCGGCGATAGCCAGCTCGTCACCGTCCCCACCGCGGCCATGAAAAACGGCGACTTCCGCGGGGTTGCGCCCAATGGAATTTTCGATCCTCTCACAACCAGACCGAATCCAGCCGGAGGTGCCGCCATCCGCGAACGGTTCCCCAACGACACCATCCCCGCCAGTCGCTTCGATCCGATCGGTGCCGGCATGGCTCGGCTCTGGCCCGATCCCCAACGCCCGTCCCTCGTCAACAACTTCGTCGCCAATCCCGTCAAACGGTCCAGCCTCCATCGTGCCGATGGCCGCCTCGACCATCAGCTCTCGTCCAAAGATACCCTCTTTTTCCGCTATTCCATCGACAAGAGCATCATCACCATGCCCGACACCTTCGACAAAAACATCGGCGGCAATGAAGGCAGTTTCGCCGGTAACAATAACGTCACCGGTCGCAACATCGCGGCGTCCTGGACTCGCACCTTCACCCCGCGAACCATCGGCGACTTCCGCTATGGCTACACCCAGTTCAACAGCGGGCTGCTACCGACGCAGCTCACCAATCCCCTCTGGAGCCGCATCCCCGGACGTTCCTCGAACGATCCGTTTCAACCCTCGGCGCCCATCATCGGCACAGCCGGCTATGCCGGCCTCGGCAACACCCGCTCGGCACCCCTCATCCGCGATCAGAAAATGAAAGAGGTCATCGCCAACATCTCCTCGTTGAAAGGCACCCACAACTTGAAGTTCGGTGCCGATCTCCGCTTCCGTGAGGCCGGTGAAACCGCCTCGCCTCCCGGCGAAAGCGCCTTCGGCCGCTGGAACTTCGATCCGGCCTACTCGCGCAACCCCGCTTCGCCGGGAGGCACCGGAGACACCGTCGCCACCATGCTCATGGGCTATCCCATCGCCCTCCGGCGCGACGTCTTCGTCAATGGCTCCGCCACTCTGAATACCAACGAATTGAACTTCTACTTCCGCGATGAATGGCGCGTCAACTCAAAACTCACGTTGAACCTCGGCTTACACTACGAGGTCAATACGCCCTTCGTCGAACAAAAAGATCAGTGGGTAAACTTCGATCCCGCCTCCGGCCGCCAACTCGTGGCCGGGGTCAACGGCGTCTCCCGCTCTGGCAATATCAACACCGATTGGAAGGCCTGGGGGCCGCGCGTCAGCTTCGCCTACTCCGTCAACAAAAAGACCGTCCTCCGCGGCGGCTACGGTCTCTTCTACGAACCGCAGGGCAACAATGCAACCAACATTCGCCAGTTCCGCCAGCCCCCGTTCGGTTTCGTAATCAATCAGCCCTTCAGCGGCAACGACATCCCCGCCGTAAACACCTCGCAGGGGTTCCCCACCTCCACCGCCGTTCCCGATCTCACCCGGACGCCTACCCTCTATGCCTTGCGAGCGGTTACCCCCAACTTCCGCAATGGCCAGATGCAGCAACTCAACGTCAGCGCCCAACGCGAACTCGGCAAAGATATGGTGATGACCGTCGGCTTTGTCGGCTCCGCCGGCGCCTTGCTCAGTTGGGCTCGCAACATCAACCAGCCCGACCCCGGCCCCGGCGCAATCGACCCACGCCGCCCTTTCTTCGGCACCCTCCCCGGTGTCACCGGCATCGCTTGGCTCGAAAGTTCCGCCAATTCAGCCTACACTTCCATGCAAGTGAGCTTCGAGAAGCGTTACTCCAAGGGGCTCTACCTGCTCAGCAACTGGACCTGGGCCCACAGCTTGGATAACGTCGGCGGGGACGGCGGTGCCAATGGCCCCATCCCCCAGGATCCGCGCAACCGCCGCGGGGATTGGGCCAGCTCCAACGCCGATAACCGCCATCGCGTCAATCTCGCCTCCAGCTATCAGTTGCCCTTCGGCAACAAGTCCAACTCGCCCCTCCGGTATCTGATTGCCAACTGGGAGCTGGGAGGACTCTTGGTCGTCCAGAGCGGACTGCCCTTCACCGCCACCGTCGCCGGCTCCCCGTCCAACACCGGTGCCGGTTCGCGCGCCAATCCCGTCCCCGGCGTCGACCCCAACCTCAGCGATCGCTCCATCAACCGCTGGTTCAATACCGCCGCCTTCACCACCCCGCCAGCCTTCACGTGGGGCACGCTCGGCCGCAATACCCTGCGCGGACCCGGCATCGTCAACGTCGATATGTCGGCCGCAAAGAAGTTCGTATTTCGCGAGTCTCGCAGCCTCCAGTTCCGCGCTGAGTTCTTCAATGCCATGAACCACCCCCAGTTCGGACTGCCGGCCGCCACCATCGGAGTAGGCGGCGCGGGCACGATTTCCTCCACCCAACGCGCCAACCGTCAGATCCAATTCGCGCTGCGGTTCGGATTCTAAACGCCGCTAACCCCACTCACCCAGAAAGCCCGACACAATCTGTGACGGGCTTTTCTTTTCCACCGTCACCGCCGCATTCCATCCCCGCATCCGCTCCACCGATATCTTCCCCGTCAACTCATCCAGAGCCCCCCGTAACCCCTTATGCACCGCCAATGCAGCCTCCCGCACCGCCAAACAAGCCTCGTAAGGAGGAAAGAACTTCTTGTCGTCCGTCAACGCCACAAACCGCTCGTCCACTAGCGCCGCGTCCGTCGAGTTACCCGCCACTAAGTCCACCTCCCCCGCCACCAGCGCCCGATAAATTAACCCCAAATCCATCGTCTTCAACCCATCTTTCACCACCAACGGATAAGTCGTCACGAAGCTTTTCCAGCCATCCGCCCGCTGCTCAAATTCATATCCCACTCCAATCCGCCAACCCGAAAACTTCGCTACCGCCTCCGACAAAGTCGTTATCCCCAACCGCTCCGCCTCCCCCCGCCGCATCACCATCGCGAACGTATTCGAAAACCCCAACCGCCACCCCCACTCCACCTGGTGCCGACTCGCATACGCCGCCTTCACACTCTCAAACACGGCCTCCGGCTCCCGCGCCAATGGCAGCTTCAAACACGCCGTCAGCGCCGTACCCGAATACTCCGGATACAAATCAATCCCCCCGGTCACCAGCGCCTCATGCGCCACAAAACTCCCCCCCAAATGCAGCCGCTGCCTCGGCTCCGCCCCCAGCCGACGCCTCAGATGCCCAACTAACAACTCTCCCAGAATGTCCTGCTCCGTGAAGTTCTTCGCCCCCACCGTCAGCCTCGCCGCCCCGCCACATCCAACCCCTAACGCCGCCGCCCCGATATAGATAACTTGTCTTCGATCCATTGGAATATCCAGTCCGCTCCCATCGCCATCGCCGCCGCCGGCAAAGCCCCAGCCAGCAAAAGCTCTGTCTCTACTGTAGCCAGTCCCCGATACAACAGCACTCCCAATCCCCCCGCCCCTATCGCCGCCCCCACCGTCGCCGTCCCAATCGTCGTCACCGTCGCCAACCGCAACCCCGCCATAATCGACGGCGCCGCCAGCGGCAACTCAATCTCCCGCAATATCTCCCCCCGCGTCATCCCCAACGCCACCGCGGACTCCCGCACCCCCTCCCCCACTCCATCCAACCCCAATAAAGTGTTCCGCAAAATCGGCAACAGAGCATAAAGAAACAACACTAAAATCGCCAACCGCTCCCCGATCCCCCCCAGGAACGGCAACGGCAACAACAACCCGAACAAAGCCAAACTCGGCACCGTCTGCACCGCATCCGTCAGCCGCACCACCAGCCCGCCCATCCGCCGATTTCGCTGGCACCAAACCGCCAGGGGAATCGCTACACCGGCCGCCGCCAGCACGGAAATCACCACCAGCAATAAGTGCTCCCCACTATGCTGCCAAACCGAATTCATCATCCCTCCAACGTCGTGAAATAGGCCCGCACTTCCTCGTCCTCACTCCGCCGCATCGCCGCCTCGTCCCCCGCAAACACCACC
>JANODS010000532.1:0-5208 GCA_031412835.1 Acidobacteriota bacterium
AATGGCAATGGCCGTTCGACGATGGGGCATGGTTTTAAACGCGGCTTTCGGGCATAGCTGTCAACATTTTCTCCGGGGATCTGAAGTCCCTGAAGGATTGCAACGTTGTTGAACTCAACCCAGTCGTAACCGTCGCTAACAATGGAGCAGGCTAGATGCATCTGGTACATTTCGCTACCGTCCCATCTCTCCGTACTGTGGATGCGACAGAGTTCTTGCCTGAGAATCAAGCCGCTTACAAAACTGAGATTTCGAAAAGAGGACGCCGCGACTACGGGTCCACTACCCATGCTGTCATTAGTTTTGACTCGCAGAAACTCTCTGCCACTGGCAATGTCTTTATAATTCGTGACCAATACTCCAGTGTTCGGATGCTTCTCCAGGTGTTCCTTCAATTCTTCGAGCAGTTCAGGGTAAGCTGGCGCGTCATCATTGCCCATCAGGAGACAATACTTGCCCGTTGACAAGGAGATCGCGGCTCGCAAGTTCCCGTCGTAGCGCAGATTAGACGGTTGGCGGACTATTTTATACCGCATTCCGCTATTTGCAAGGAACAATTCTATTTCCTGTGCGCGCCCATCAGGGGAACAATCGTCGGAGATACAGATCTCAAAATCTTGGCAAGTCTGTTTCTGCCACTCCGAAAAGGCTTTGAGAAGATGAGAGGTCCGGTTATACTGCGGCACGCAGATAGAGAAATACGGCGAACTGGTATTTGTTTCTTTCTGCATATTGATTTTAGCCGCTCTTTCCGTTTGTCAAGATGGTCAGGACCGGTTCAAATTGCTTTTCGTAGTTCCAGTCTTCCAGGATTCGCCGTCTGCCGGCTTCGCCCATGGCTGCTGTCTTAGCGGGGTCGTCGAGGAACTGGCGAATCGCGGCGGCGATGCTGGCAGGGTCGGTTATTCTGCAGGCAATAGCGAATCCCCGTTGGACGAAAGCCACTTGCCAGTCAGGCAAATCAGACACCAACAATGGAAGCCCGCAGCAAAGATAATCAAATGGCTTATTAGATGCGCCTATCATCGTCGGCATGTTGGGATCGCCTTCGGGGATGGCCAGTAGACTCAGCCCTAGATCATGTTTTCTACACAACTCGAGAGAACGGTTCCGATCCATCGCTCCGTGAAACCTGACACGATCACTGACGCCCAGTTGAGTCGCTCTCTCCCTTAGGCGTTCACCATACCCTTGTGACCCGATTGTCTCGTATCCCACAACGGTCAATGTGACGGTATGCGGAAGAAGACTTAGCGCCTCAATCAATTCGGCTGGCACACGCTCAGGTACAAGTGACCCATGATAGAAGAGTTGAAACTGCGTCTTTCCCTGTCGTGAGGGGGCAGTGGGGCTAGCGTCTTGCTTAGCAGGACAATTCCACACAATTAGAGTCTTCTTGCCGGGGACAGTCTGCTGTTCGAAGGCGTCTGCCCTGGCTGAATTAGGAAACACGTTTGCTTCTGCTCGTTTTGCGCAAAAAGATCGGGCCGTAAGACAAAGTTTCATAAAAAAGGATTTGCCAGACTCCCTTCCGAGCGAATCATGTTCGTGATAGACCAGTCGTGGCCCCAGACAGCTCGCGACGAAGCTTGCCGGACATGACATCGGATCCGACGCATATATCCAATCCGGCCTCCATCTAATCGTCCACCACAGCGCCCAGAGGCAGTAGCGTGCGAAATGGACTTTCTGCCGTAACCCAGGCTCGCATGCCGGCATCTGCTTTACGGTGATTCGCGAGTGAGGAGGGAACTGAATGCGTGCGGTGCCAAACGCTCCGACGCCGAGAAACACCACTTCCCAGCCCGCGTCGGCGAGGATCCGGGAGCTGTGCTCCAAGGGCGGGTATCCAGCCGGGTTGGTGTACTGGAGATAGAGAATTCTCATCAAAAGCTGGCCGCGGGGGTGGGAACCAATACCTTTTCATACACGGCCTTCATTTCCTCGGCTACGGTAGCCATCCTCCGCGGCGTCCGAATCCCATTCCGCAGTTTCGGCAGTAGGCTCGTTTCATCAACCAGCCGCCGCAGGGCCCTGCTCCAGTCGTTGACCGAGCTGTGCTCCACAAGCAATCCGTCGCGCTCGTGCGTCACCAACTCGGCAATGCCGCCCAAGTTCGAACCGACAACAGGAATGCCCGCGCCGAATGCCTCATAGACCACCAGCGGGCCAGTTTCCAGGCATTGTGACGGAACAACCAACGCATCGTAGTTTTGCAGTAACCCCACAATCTCACCCGGGGCGACCGGCTCGTGGAACCGGATCCGGTGGTCGGATCCGCAGAGGTTTCTCAGGCTCTCTAACAAACGTTGACCAGCGTTCCCCTGCGCAACGCCGAATACATCGAGAACGATGGGAGCATCTGGCACTCCGACCAACGCGCGGATTAGCACCTCAATCCCCTTGGTCACATCGATCCGACCGAGATAAACGATCCGAACGCCGCCAGATGTAGGCCGTTCTTGTGCGCTCGCAGCGATCACAGGTTCCTGCGCCAGCCCCTGCCGGGAAACGGTGATCTTGTACTCGGGAACTCCGTTTCCGATGAGCACCTCGCGCACCCAATCACAGACCGCGACAATATGGTCAACCGTCTCCATCATCTTGCCGAACGCTCTGTTGCGCCGCGCGATCAGTTCGCTCATTCGAAGCGCTGTCCACGGCCCGCCCTGCAACTTGAGCGCTCCCAGCCCCGCGCCAACTCCGGGCGGAATCGCGGCCAAGATGCCGCTCATCGTGTCCGATAATCCTCGTCCTTCAAGAACGCACCGCGTGCATCGCTTCTCTTCCACGCGACCGTCGCACACGGTTGCGCCCATTTCCAGAAGCGTCCCCCGAGGGCAGCTCACTGTCGGTGTGTGATAGGTGAAGACAACCGGAATCTTCCGTTTCTTCGCCTCTTGCGCAGTCCGCAGCGACACACCGCTGGTAAAGGCGTGTAGGTGAACGATATCGGGGGAGATCTCATCTAGGATGTTTCCGAATCCTGCCGCCGCGACTGGATCACCTTCCCCGTATAAAGCTTCGAGCGAAAGTGCTTCGCTGATCGGATAGCGAACTACGTCGATATCTCGATGTGTGTAACGAGTAGCCTTCTCGCCGCTGGCCGCGATTGTGGTCGCTATTCCCAACCTGTTCTGTTCGCGAGCGAGCGCTTCGACATAAACCTCTGTTCCGCCGTGAGGATCAGGCGCAAAACAGAACGGGACGTGAAGCACCTGCCCCTTCGTTATGACCGTACCTCAGCTGCACCCGTGTTCCGGCCGAATAACTGTTTCATCAGGACTTTGCTCTTCTCGTACCCACGCTGTCCCATCAAAAGTCCGAGCAGGCGTTTATATAGTTCAGACCGCAGCAGATAGACCCTGTCATTGCGTACCGCGTTCTTATAGCAGCGCCAGGCGTCGGCATACATGCCGTGACCGAAATATTTGCCTGCCATCATCCAGTAGTTGCTGCCGTAAAGTTCGCCCCGGCGCTTTTGTTTCGCCGCTTCAATCGCTGGTGACTCCTCGGTGGAAGCGAACACACGATCCAGCACCCAGAAGATCGTCTTCTCCTGGGATCCATCGGCAATTAGCCGATTGTGAAAGTTACCCGGGTGGATCCGATAGTCAGCGAGCACTTGATCGACAAAGTAGAAGTCCCACTTGCGCGCCGTGTTCACGTTGAAGTACCAATCGCAGAGAACGAGGTGGCCCGGAACGGGTAGAGAGTCGACAAAACACTCCCGCCGCCCGATGATCGTTGGATTACAGATGAAGTTTTCCCGCAACAGGTCGACAAGCTCATTCCCACTCCAATCACCCCGTCCTGAACGCGGCGTGCAGGCCATACCGCAAGGTTTGCCTTGAGGATCGATCATCTCCGCCTCGCCGTAAACAAGTCCGACGCGTGGGTTGTTCTGGAGCGCGGGGATCGTCAAATCGAGAAATTCGGGGCGATAGCGGTCATCAGAGTCCATCCGTGTTACAAACTGGCCACGAGTGGCGAGTAAAGCTCGAGTCGCCGCCTCTTGGGGACCGCGATTAAGTTCGTTCTTGAGAATGCGAAGCCGCGGGTCACGGATCGATTCGAGAACCCTTACCGTTCCATCCTTCGAGCAATCGTCAATAGCTACAATTTCCCAATCGTAGTCCCCGCGGAGGTTGCGAATGCTCTCAATGCACTCCGCTACAAAGGCTTCCGTGTTGTAGCACATCACCACAAAACTGATGAGCGGAGCGCTGGTGGAACACGACGAAGAACTCATTTACTACGCTGTCCGAGCCGCTAGGGCGTGGGAGACGGCGGGCCCATTCTCGATCACGGTCCGGAGAATGTTGCAAATCACGTGGATGTCCTCCACGGAAATCGCTGTACCTGTCGGGAGAATCATCACGCGGTTGGCGACACGTTCTGTTTCCGGTAACAGCAGCCCAGCGTGAGGGAACAATGACCGGTACGGCTCCATCCGGTGGCATCCGGGCCAGAAGTATTTTCGCGCGATGACGTTTTCCGCATGGAAGATACCCACCAGCGCGTCGCGACTGATTCCGCACCGCTGCTCATCGATCTCCAACACAATGTACTGATGGTTGGTGCGATCCTTGCTGTCGAAGCGGAAGAGTGTCACGCCTGGAATCAGTTCAAGTTCCCGTGAGTAGGCCTCGTAGTTACGGCGGTTCACGTCGAGGAAAGAATCAAGCGCATCCAAACCGGTGAGCCCCATTGCAGCCGAGATTTCATTCATCTTTCCGTTGGTCCCTAGGTAGACGACATTGTCGTAGCCCTTGAAACCAAAATTTTTCATCAGACGAATCCGCGCCGCCAGATCGTCATCGTCGGTGACGATTGCGCCGCCCTCCAGCGTGTTGAAGAACTTTGTGGCGTGAAAGCTGAAGACCTCGGCGTTGCCGAAGCTCCCGATCATCTTGCCCTGATGCGCGCAGCCGAACGCATGAGAGGCGTCGTATATCACTTTCAACTTCCTGCGGGTTGCGATTTGTTCAATCGCCTCCACATCGCACGGCCGGCCCCACAGGTGCACGCCGATAATTCCTGTTGTCCGCGGCGTGATCATGCTTTCGATGCACGCCGGATCCAGACTGTGAGTTCGTGGATCGATGTCGCAGAAAACTGGAGTAATTTCCTGCCATTGCAATGCGTGGGCGGTAGCGATGAAGGTATAGGAGGGAACAATTACTTCGCCTTTTAGGTCCAGGCTGC
>JANODS010000533.1:0-2675 GCA_031412835.1 Acidobacteriota bacterium
TATGCAGCTAAATCACTTCCAAATAGCCCTTTCAGTCCTGCTAGCCATGGGTGCGGGCGGCGTCCTGGCGCAGTCGAACGAACCCAGGCCCAAGGCTGATAACACCAGCGTCAACCAACGCGACAAAAGGCCTGGCGAAGCTACCGCTGACCAGCAAAAAATGAACCCCACTGATCGGGATCTCACCGCGAAAATCAGGCGATCCATCATGGCTGACAAATCCCTTTCCACCTACGCCAAAAACGTAAAAATCATCTCACAAAACGGTATGGTCACCCTTAAAGGGCCGGTCCGTACCGAGATGGAACTGAAAACCGTCCTCGCCAAGGCAGTCGAGATCACGGGAAATATCAACAAGATCGTCAACGAAATGGCGGTCGCCCCGATCGCCGCAAAATAATTAAGGACTTAACATCATGGGAACACTAAAAACAGCAGTATTCGGTATCTATAAGAGCAGCGGAATGGCCGAACGCGCCGTCGACGATTTACTCCGCGCCGGCTTCTCGAACGAGGATATCTCCGTCCTCCTACCGGACCAGCAGAGCACCCGCGACTTCGCTCACGAAAAGAATACGAAAGCGCCTGAAGGTACTGCCGTAGGCGTCAGCGCCGGTGGTGCCATCGGCGGCACCCTCGGCCTCCTCGCCGGCATCGGTGCCCTCGCCATCCCGGGCGTCGGCCCCTTGATCGCCGCCGGTCCCATCATGGGTGCCCTCGCCGGTCTCGGCGTCGGCGGCGCAGTCGGCGGCCTCATCGGAGCCCTCGTCGGCATGGGACTACCGGAGTATGAAGCCAAACGTTACGAAGGCCAAATCAAGGCCGGGGGCGTCCTCCTCTCCGTCCATTGCGACACCTCGGACCGCGTCACCCGCGCCAAAGAAGTCCTCACCCTTACCGGTGCTGAGGACATCTCCTCCGCCGGGGAAGCCTCCGCTGACTACCCCGCCTCCGCCCACCGCGCCTCGATGTAAACCCTCGGTATAAAACAATGAACCGTGCCCTAAGCGTCTTTCTCGTCGGCCTCGGCCTCCTGGCTCTCGCTTGGGGCACCTTGGCCAATGCAACCGACCTCCAACTAGTCGATGCCCCACTCCCGCCCGTCGTGGCGGGGGTGGCCCTCCTCGGAGGAGCAATTCTCGCCATCAACCCGAAGCGACTGTAGTCACAAGGAACTCAAAATGCTAATCGTACTCATTCTCCTGATCCTCCTCGTCGGAGGCGGAGGCGGCTACTATGGCCACAGCCGTTGGGGTGTCGGCGGCGGCGCTGGTGTCGGCCTCGGCACCATCCTTGGCATTCTCCTCATTGTCTACCTTCTCGGGGGCCTACGCTACTAGGTACGAACTATGGCATTCTCGTAGCTAGTGCCCGCGCTCCCAACCCTCCCCGGCCTCCTCGGCATCCACCATTTCGCCCTTGCGGTCCCCGCTGACCAACTCGAATCTCAAGTGGAAGCCTACATATCACTAGGCTTCCGCGAACTCCACCGCGAAGACGTCCTCGGCTCGGACCAAGTCCGCGAAGTCCTCCTCCACCCCGGCCTCCAACTCCTCGCCCCCCTCTCCCCCGAAAGTCCTGTCGCCCGCCAACTCCTCAAACCCCGCCCCGCCTTCGCCCACCTCGCCCTGAAAGTCGCCGACATTCACGCCGCCTACGCCCACCTCCAAGCATCCGGTTACCACCTTATCGACCCCGCGCCCCGCCCCGGCTCCCACGGCACCACCGTCTTCTTCGCCCATCCCAAATTCCCCGCCGAAGCCCCCCTCGGCTACCTCCTCGAAATCGTTCAGGACCCCTCCGAATGACCATCCCCCCCCTCGCCCGCACCGCCCCCCTCCTCCCCGCCGTCCCCCCTTCCGCCCCGCCCGGCCCCATCGAACTCGACCTCACCCCTCTCGCCTCCGTCGAAGACCAACTCGCCGCCCTCCGCCAATCCTCCGCCACCGCCATCGCCCTCCCCATCGGCCCCCACTTCTATCTCGAAGTCGCCAAATTCCGCGCCGCCCGCCTCCTCGCCAACCGCCCCCTCTATCTCGAAGCCGTCCCCCCGCCCGACGCCTCTCAGATCCGCCTAACTCTCCACGCCCTCGCCGCCCGTCTAGGCGGAGCCGACTCCATCCAACTAACTTCCGAAGCGTTCCCCGCCCACCTCGCGACTAACATCCGCCACATACTCGACGAAGAGTGCAACTTACCCTCCGACGCCGTCACCGGATCTTACTACATCGATACCCTGACCCACCGCCTCGCCGCCCTCCCGGCCCCCACTTACTCGGAACAAGGCCCCGCCCCCGGCGAACCCCCCTTCCTCCGCGGCCCTTACCCCTCCATGTACGTCCACCAACCCTGGACCATCCGCCAATACGCCGGCTTCTCCACCGCCGAAGCCTCCAACGCCTTCTACCGCCGCAACCTCGCCGCCGGCCAGAAAGGCCTCTCCGTCGCCTTCGACCTCCCCACCCATCGCGGCTACGATTCCGACCATCCACGCGCCCAAGCCGACGTCGGCCAAGCCGGCGTCGCCATCGATTCAGTCGAAGACATGCACCTCCTCTTCGCCCAAATCCCCCTCGGCGAAATCTCCGTTTCCATGACCATGAACGGCGCCGTCCTCCCCATCCTCGCCTTCTACATCGTCGCCGCCGAAGAACAAAACGTCCCCCCCTCCCAAC
>JANODS010000534.1:0-15296 GCA_031412835.1 Acidobacteriota bacterium
CTAAAGGCCCCCGCCGGCGAAGCATAGCCGCCTTGCCAGCGGTCGGCGTTGTAAATCGGAAACGCCGAGAACTTACCGTCATCCATCACTCCATACTCCCAAGCACCGGCTTCCACCGTCGCCAACTTTTCCGTATCCCCGCTTATAAACCGAACCCCCGCCGCTAATTCACCAGTGGCCGGGTTCCGCCCTAAAATCGCTCGATACAACTCCCGTACCTGCTCGGCGGATGCCTTGCTCTTCACCTCGCCAGCCGCCCGCACCGCCTGCTCCATCACAAACGGACTGTTCAAAAAGAACAGTGCCTGCTGCGGAACCGTCGTCACAAACCGCAGCGGCGCATGCTGATCCGGCGACGAAAAATCAAACGCGCTTAGCATCGCCGGAACCCTGCCCCGCTCGACAAATCCATAAACCGACCGCCGCCCCGAAGCGGGCAACGCCGAAAGTGAAAACGGCAATCCGCCCACACTCCGGTCCAGCTTCCCCGCCGCCAAGAGCATATTGTCCCGCAAGCTCTCAATCTCCAACCGCCGCCGATTCATCCTCCACAACAGCCGGTTCTCCGGGTCCACCGCCCGCGCCGCTTCGTTATTCCCGCTCCCCTGCCGATACACCGCCGAAGTCAAAATGCGCCGATGCAGCTTCTTTAGCGACCAGCCACTCTCCATCAACTCCACCGCCAGGGAATCCAAAAGCTCCGGATGCGAAGGCAGGTCCCCCCGAAAGCCAAAGTCGCTCGGCGTAGGCACCAGACCCATGCCGAAGTGATGCATCCAAACTCGATTCGCAATCACCCGCGCCGTCAGCGGATTCCCCTTGTCCACCACCGACCGCGCAAACTCCAATCGCCCCGAACCCTCCCGAAACGCCTTGTCCTCGCCCCCGCCCAAACAAGTCAGCGCATGCGGAGGCGTCAACGCTCCTGGATTGTTCGCATTGCCCCGCACAAACACATGCGCCGCCACCGGCTCCGGCACGTCTTCAACCGCCATCGCCCGCGGCACCGCGCCGTCGTAGGCCGCCTGCGCCAGCATCGTGTTGTAACGCACCCGCAGCGCCCGCGTGTTGTTGCTATCGCCCTCGGTATAGATCTGCTCGAACTCGGCCAACGGAACCGCCGACGGATTCGCCACCCCCTTTCGCCAACGGTTCAACACATGCAGATTCAATTGCCGCTGCCGCACCAACTCCTCAATCTCCGGATTCGACAACCCCTTCGCATCCACCGTCGCTTTCTGGTACTCCCCATCCTGCGTCTGAAAAAACGCCACCATTTCCGCATGCCGACGCCGTCGATACTCGTCCTGCGCCTCTCGGATCTTCGCCAGTCTCTTCGCATACACCGGCTGCTCCGCCCCCTTCCCCAACAACGGCAACTCCTCCGGCTCCCGCAAGTTCGAGAAAATCGAATACAACGAATAGTAGTCCTTCGTCGGAATCGGGTCGTACTTATGGTCGTGGCACCGCGCACACGCCACCGTCAATCCCAACAACCCTCTCGTCGATGCATCGATCCGATCATCCACCGTCTCCGGCACGCTCTTCGGAAACTCCCGGCCCAACCGAATGAACCCCAGCGCCGCCAAGTGCTTCTTGTCCGCGTTCGGCACCCGATCCGCCGCCAGTTGATACAACACAAACTGGTCGTACGGCATGTCCGCATTCAGCGCCGAAATCACCCAATCCCGATAGGTGTAGGACCACGGATACCGCTGCCCCGCGTTCACCGAATCATTCACTGAATCCGCATACCGCGCCACGTCCAGCCAATGCCGTCCCCACCGCTCACCGTAGTGCGGCGAAGCCAACAACCGATCAACTAACTTGCTATAAGCATCCGGCGAAGGGTCCGCGACAAAGGCCTCCGTCTCGCTCGCCGTCGGAGCCAATCCCGTCACGTCCAAACTCACCCGCCGAATCAACGTCCGCCGGTCCGCCTCGGCGGACATCGCCAAGCCCTTCGCCGCCAACCCCTGGGTCACAAAATCATCAATCGTTCCCGGCCGCCGAACCGGCTTCTGCAAGGACCACAGCGTCTTCCCAGCTTTCGCTCGCAACGGCTCCGCGTCCGCTGGCATTGCGGCACCGTCTTTCACCCATCGCTCAAAGTCCGCCACAACTTCTTTGTTCAGCGCCGGCCCCGGAGGCATCTGCAAACTCTTATCCGTCCGCCGAATAGACCGGATCAGCACGCTCCCATCCGCATCGCCCGCCACCAGCACCGGTCCCGAGTTCCCGCCGCGCCGCATGGCCGCCGCTGAGTCCAGCCGCAATCCGCCCTGAATCGCCGCCGCCCCCGCGCTATGGCAGCCGTAACAGCGAGCCACCAACACCGGACGAATCTTCGTTTCGAAATGGTCCAGCGCCGGCGACTGTGCCAACGCTACGCCCGCATAACACCAGGCCAGAACTCGACTACGCACCCGCATGCCCTAAATCATTTCACAATTTAGCTCGGCGTTTCTCCCGCACGGCCTCCCGATAGCTCTCCGCCAACCGCGCCGTTATCGTCGCCATGTCCCAGTGCTCCACCACCTCCGCCCGCGCGCGCCCCGCTAACGCCGCCGCCGCCCCGGGGTCCTCCAGCAGTTGCAGCACCTTCTCCACAAACGCATGCGGCTCGTCCGCCAGCAAGCAAGTCTCGCCGTCCCGCTCCGCCAACCCCTCCGCTCCCACCGTCGTCGACACCACCGGCATCCCCGCCGCATAAGCTTCCAGCAACTTCACTCGCACCCCAGACCCCGTCAAAATCGGGCAAATGAACACCGCATATCGCTCCAACGCGTCGCGAACATCGTCCACAAAGCCGATCATTTCAATTTGTCCCACCTCGGGCAACGAGTGCCGCGGTGGCGAGTCACTGCCAATGATCACCAGCTTCACGGAAGGCCGCGCCGCCACCAGCCCCGGCCACACCTGCTGCAAAAACCACGTCAGCGCCTCCCGATTCGGAATGTGGCGAAACGAACCCAAAAACAACAAAGTCTCCGGCTCCCGTCCCTCTGGTTGATATCGATACCGCGTCGTATCGATACCAGCACGCAGCCCCGATTGCATCTTCCCTCGCAGCTCCGGAGCAAACTCTCCCAGGTACTTCTCATTCGCCCGGCTGCACATCTGCACCCGATCCATCTTCGGCAACATCGTCAGTTCATACCGCAACGCCCGCAAATACTCGTACGCCGCCGACACCTTCCCCAGCGGATTTCCCGGCTTCGCCAAGCTCCGCCCAATCGACTGGAAGTACACATCGTGCTCGAACAGTATGTTCACAATCTGCCCAAACTCCTCCGCATACTGCCCCATATTCGTATACTCGATCTGCAACACATCCACCCGATGCAGCAGCATCGTCCGATGAATCGCCCACCGCAAATCGTCGTTCGCAAACTCCCGCACCGCAAAAGGCGTCAACGACCCAAACCCCTTCGGACGCCCCTCCATCCGCACGAAATATTCCGCCGTGGCGCAAACCTCGCTCAAAGGCTCATGCGCCGCCCGCTGCCACTCCTCGTCGAGAAGCACGATCAAATGCACCGGCACATGCTTCACCAGTTCATACAGCGTCTGCGACATGAACACGGCCCCGCCATGGATCGGTGGCAGAATCGGATAGGGCGAAAGGAACAGAGTCCGCGGTCGTTCCGGATCGGCCTCCAGCTTCTCAAAGCGGTCCAGAAAGTACCCCGGCAAGGGCCGCCGAAACGCCTCCGTATCGCTTACCGCCGCCAGATCAAAAGCCCGCGCCCGCGCCCGCATCGCCTCCGGCAACTGCACAAATGCCCGCCACAGCGCCAGCGGATTCGGGCGTTCAAACGACTCCCCAAACAGCACGCTGAGAAACGCCCCGGCCCAAGAATAAGCCAAATGCTCACACAATCGCGGCCATTCGTGAATGTTCTTCCAACAAAACAGCAGGAAGTTCTTCTTCAGAATCGAGTCAATATAGGCCGCCGAAAACTTCTTCCCAATCGTCCCCCGATGCTCATGGAACACATGGCTCGCCGGCTGATACAACACCTTCCAACCTCGCTTCCAAGCCATCATCCCCAGATCGGTATCTTCCAGATAGAACGGCTTCAACAACTCATCAAACCCGCCTAACTGCAAGAACTTCCGCCGATCAAATGCACAGCTCCCGCCGCCTCCGTAGAAGCACGGAAACAGCCGATCCACCCGTTCGTCAATCCGGTGCCGAACGCGCAGTCCGCCGTTCTCCCACCACGCCTGCGTCAACCCCGTCTCTTCCCGCAGCTTCTCCGGATCGCTGAAGAAGATCTGGCAGGAAACCGCAAACACTTTCTCGTCCGTAAACCCCGCCAGCAGCGGTTTTAAGAAATCCGCCGCCACCCGCATGTCGCTATTGAGCAGCACCACGATGTCATTCGTCGCCGCCCGAAACCCCGCGTTCGAGCCCCCGCCAAATCCCAGGTTCGTCTTGTTCCGAATCACCCGCACCGTCGGAAACCGCTCGGCCAGAAACTCCGCCGACCCGTCCGTACTGGCATCATCGACGACGATCACTTCGTTCCCATCGGCCGCAGTCAACACGCTCGGCAAATACTTCTCGAGCAAATCCCGCCCATTCCAGTTCGGAATCACGATCGTCGCCTTAGTCACATCCGGCCGCATGTCCGCCGCCAGCGCTTTCCGGCCCCGCAATCGAAGCCACACATCGGTCAGCAACAGCCCCACCGCGGGCACCCCAATCAGCACCGGCGAAGCGCCGAGTAACGGAAAATTGCGCCCCAGGCGCTCCCAAAATCCCATCGTCTAGACCGTCGGCCCCACCCCGAATCGTCGGCCCAACCGCATCCACTTCGAAGCCCCCACCGCCGCCATCTGCTGCCGCAACGCCGCGATCTCCCGGTCCAACCCCTGCGCCCAAACCGTTCGCTCTTCCATCAACACCTCGGCTGCTTCCGCCCTCTGCAAACACGCCTCGAATTCAGCCCGCGCCGCCGCCAATGCCCCGCTCCACTCCTCCTCCTTCGCCTGTCCCCACGCAATCGCCGCCCCCCTTTCCACTTCAATCCGAGCAATCTCCGCCTCGTACCCAGCCACGGCCTCTCGCCCCAGCCGCTGCTGCTTCTCGATCTCTTCCTGCAGCTCCTCAATCCGCGCGTGGGCGATCTTCAAGTTCGCATTCACCGTCTGCGCCCATCCATTCGCGGCCTTCAACTCCTCCACCGTCCCATCATGCAGCCGCAGCAACTCCTGATGCGCCGTCTGCTCTTTCGCAATCCACCCATCCTTCGTCGCCAACTCCGCCGTCAGCCGCTGAATATGCTGCTCCCGCTCCCGCAGAACGTTTGCCGACGTAGGCACGTACAAGTACGCCGGCGCCCCCGTCTGCATCTCGTTCGCACACACCGCCAGAAAGAAGTGCGAATCCGCCGCCGTCCCCACCCGACCCTCCATCTTCACTTCCGCCCCGCTCGCCCCCGCCTCCGGCTGAAACACAATGCTATCCGCATGGTTCTCGAGGAACATCGAAACATGCGGAAACACCTCACCCAATGCCGCCCGAAACTCTTCAATTTCAAACTCGTGCGTATGAAACGGATTCGGCCCCGATTGCTCCCGCGATTCCGCGTAGTACAGCTTATTCGGCGTCGAAACCACCAACTGCCCCCCCGGAGCCAACACCCGTCGAGCCTCCGTTAACAACCGCGGCCAGTTCTCCAAATGCTCGATCACCTCGAACGCCACCACCAAGTCGAAGCTCGCCTCCGCAAACGGCATCTCCGTCGCCGACCCCAACTCAAACCGGACGTTCGCCCTCCCGTAGTGCTCCCGCGCGTACTCCACCGCTTCCCCGCTCACATCGATCCCCGTCACCTCCCGCGCCGTCTGCGCCAACTCCGCCGTCCCGTACCCGGCCCCGCACCCCACGTCCAGCACCCGCTTCCGCCGCGCCAACCGCGCCGCAAACGTATACCGCGAAATATGCTCGTTCCACAGGTCCACGTCCACCAGACCCGGAATCACCCGCTCGCCCGTAAACTCAGTGCTCATGCGGAACAGTCTCCTTCGCGCCCAACCGCGAATTCACCTCCACCTTACACGGCAAATGCAGATACCCGTACACCTGCCCCTCGCCGTGGCCCATCTGCAACGTCAACGCGTTGTCAATCCAATCGCACATCTTGTAGTGCGTCAAATTCCCATCCGCAATCGCCGGCGACAGTGAAAACGAAGCCGGATACAGCTCTGGCAACGCCACATGAAAGTCCACCGTTACGGTATCTCCCGGCCAAAGCTCCGCGAGTTGATGCCCCTCGCGCAACGTATTCGTCCCCGCGAAATCCACGCCGAGATGATTTCTCATCATGAACCCGACATTCGGGTTCATTACCGCCTCCGTCGCCCGCGCGCTAATCCGGATCACCACCTGCGATCCCGGCTCCATCAAATGCAACTTCCGCCCTTCCTCGTCCATCACCACAATCCCGACAATCTTCGCCCGGCCATCCCCATACCGATGGTCCACATTCGGAATCGATTCCACCACCTCCGGGGCCACGCTCGCCCCCACCGGCTGCTCCCCCGCCCTCGAACCCAACTCCAAAAATCGCGAGTCCTTCTCCACCATGTAGGCCAAATACTTCGAAACTACGTTCTCCGTCTCGCCAATCGCCCGAATCACCCCGTTATCCAACCACATCGTCCGATCCCCAATCGCCTTTACATCCCCAATCGCATGCGACACAAATAGAATCGTCACGCCCTTCTTTCGTAGCTCATGCACCTTCCGCATGCACCGCTGCCGAAAGTAAATGTCCCCCACCGCCAGCGCCTCATCCACCAACAAAATGTCCGGGTCCACATGGATCGCCACCGAGAACGCCAATCGCACCGCCATCCCGCTCGAATACGTCTTCACCGGCTGATCGATAAACTGCCCAATCTCGGCAAACGCCTCAATCTCCGCATATCGCGCATCAATCTGCGCCGTCGACAAGCCCAGAATCGCGGCGTTTAAATACACGTTCTCCTTCCCCGAGAACTCCGGATTAAACCCCGAACCCAGTTCGAGCAAAGCCGAAACCCGCCCGTTCACCACCGCGCTCCCGGAGCTCGGCTGCAATATCCCCGCCACCATCTGCAGCAGTGTCGATTTCCCCGATCCATTCTCCCCAATAATGCAAAACGTCTCGCCTTTCTTCACCTCAAACGACACGTCCCGCACCGCCCAAAAGTCCTTGTGGAACGAGACACGGTTAAACGTGGCCAACTCTTTCAGACGCTGGCCCGGCGATCCATAGATGGGGTAACTCTTCGAAACCCCCTGAAAATCAATCACTTTCATGGTGTGCTATATAGCATTTCAGAAGTCGGCATATTGACATTGTCCGCGCGGTTGCCTAACCTGGAAAGGTTGCCGCTGTAGCTCAGGTGGTTAGAGCGACGGTCTCATAATCCGTAGGTCGTAGGTTCGAGTCCTACCGGCGGCACCAATTCCTCCCGCGTTTAATCGAAGTTATCCCCCGTGATCACGGCATAGATTCGATCCAAATCAGCCTGCGAGTAGTAGTCGATTTCGATCTTGCCCTTTCCTGGAGCCTTCTCTAGGATTCTCACCCGGGTGCCAAGCGCTCCTTCCAACTCCCCAATCGCGGCTTTCACGTTGGGGTCAATCGGCGTCGGCTCTTCCACCTTCTTCGGCTCTTGGGGCTTCAGCAGCTTCTGAACCATCTGTTCCACTTGTCGCACCGAGAGCCCCTGCGCTGCGGCTTGGCTCGCCACCTCACGCTGGAGTTCGTCCGTCGGCAGGCCCACAATCGCCCGCGCATGGCCCATCGTCAGCCGTCGCTCTGCCACCAGTAACTGCACTTCGACCGGCAGCCGCAGCAGCCGTAGCATGTTCGTAATTGAAGTCCGATCCTTGCCCGTCCGTTTGCCGATCTCTTCGTGGCTCAATCCCAAATCATTCGCCAGGCGTTCAAACGCCACCGCCACTTCGATCGGGTTCAGATCTTCCCGCTGGATATTCTCAATCAGCGCCACTTCCAGCAACCGGTCGTCAGCAATGTCGGCCACCACGACCGGCACCTCTTTCAAACCCGCCAGCCGCGACGCGCGCCACCGTCGCTCTCCCGCGATTAGGTGATACTTTTCTCCAATCTTCCGGACGATCAGCGGCTGAATAATGCCATTCGCCTGGATGGAAGCGGCCAACTCCTGCAGTCGCGCGGCATCGAAAACCGTACGGGGCTGGTGAGCATTCGGCTCGATCTGGTCTATCGGCAGCTTGGTCGTAGCCGGGGGTTCAACCGGGCCCGCCGATACGGCCACCGGGACCGGCACGGGTTGCGCCGCCGGACGAGCCGGGAGTAAGGAAGAGAGGCCCTTACCCAGCGCTCTGCGCGGATTGTTGTCTGGCGCGTTGGTCATTAGCGAGGATCTCCTGCGCAAGTTGGATGTAGCATTCAGCACCCTTCGAACGGATATCGTACAGTAAAATCGGTTTGCCGTGGCTCGGCGCTTCCGCTAAACGGACACTCCGCGGAATCACGGTCTTGAAAACCTCATCCTGGAAGAACTCTTTCAAATCCTGCGCCACCTGACGGGTCAAGTTCGTCCGGTCGTCGTACATCGTCAGCAGAATCCCTTCGGTCTTCAGGTTGTGTTGGAACGACTCTTTAATCCGCTCCACCGTGTCCATCAACTGCGAAATCCCTTCCAGCGCGAAGAACTCGCACTGAATCGGCACCAGCAGCGAGTTGGACGCCACCAACGCATTCAACGTCAAAAGGTCCAGCGCCGGGGGGCAATCTATTAGGATGTAATCAAATCGGTCCTGAATCGACGCTAAAGCTGTCTTCAGGCAAAGCTCCCGATTCGGCCGACTCACCAAATCTATGTTCACACCGACCAGGTTCCGATCCGCCGGTAGCAGTTCCAGCCCGTCGCATTCGGTAGGCACAATTGCCTCCGCCGCGTCTCTTTCCCCCAGCAACACGTGATACAGCGTCACATTGTTGTCCGGGTCCTTTGCAATTCCCAGTCCTGTGGTCGAATTCCCCTGCGGATCAGCATCCACCAGGAGAACTCTCAGCTCATTCGCAGCCAAAGAGGCCGCCAAGTTAATAGCGGTGGTCGTCTTGCCAACTCCACCCTTCTGATTGGCTATCGCAATCGTTTTTGCCAATGGTTCCGATTCCTCGACTAATCCTATCACGGGTCGTTCCCAATCCCTTCCTGTTCCACGTGGAACCTCGCAACCCGCCCCACACCAAGCAAGCCCGCCAAGGCTTGGTGCTCCACGTGGAACACCAAATCCAGAACCGTTGAGCCTAACCCTCCGCCACACCCACCCCGTTCCACGTGGAACATCTCTGCGCACCACAACCCCTACGACAGGTAAATATCCAGAACCGATACCGCCGCCGGAGTCACCCCCGGTATCCGAGACGCCTGCCCCAACGTTACCGGCCTCACCCGACGAAACTTGTCCACCATCTCTCGCGACAATCCCGGAATCACACCATAATCCAACTCCGCCGGGATCGAACGCGCCTCCGATGCCTGCAACCGCGCCACCTGCCTCTCCTCCTGACGCAAATACCCGCTGTACTTCAAATGCGTCTCCACCGCCCCCAACAAACCATGCTCCGGCTCCCCCACCTGGCTCTCAATCCAAGGCCGTAACAACCCAATCACCGCCTCCGGCCGCTTCAACCACGTCGCCAACGTCGGATTCTCCGTCCCGCAAAACGGCACATTCGGAAATTGACGCGACGTCAACCGAGTCCCCTCCAACAATGGCATCAACGCAGAAAACTGCCCCTGCTTCCTCTCAAACCGGCTCCAACGATCATCCCCCACCAATCCAATCTCCCGCCCGCCCGGCGTCAACCGTGAATCCGCATTGTCAATCCGCAGATGCAACCGAAACTCCGCCCGCGAAGTGAACATCCGATACGGCTCGTCCACCCCCTTGCTGATCAAGTCATCGATCAAAATGCCGATATAACCCTCGGTCCGCCCCACCATAAACGCCTCCAACCCACCCACACTCCGCGCCGCATTGATCCCCGCAATCAGCCCCTGCGCCGCCGCCTCCTCATATCCCGACGTCCCATTGATCTGACCCGCCAAAAACAACCCCGCAATTTGCTTGCACTCCAACCCATGATTCAACTCCCGAGCGTCAATCGCGTCGTATTCAATCGCATACCCGGGCCGAATCATCTCCGCATCCTCCAACCCCGGCACCGACGCCAACATCGCCACCTGCACATCCACCGGCATCGACGTCGACATCCCGTTCACGTACACCTCATACGTATCCAACCCCTCCGGCTCCAGAAACAGTTGGTGCCGATCCCGCGTCGGAAACTTCACCACCTTGTCTTCTATCGAAGGACAATACCGCGGTCCAATCCCCTCAATCGCTCCCGAATACAGTGGCGACCGATGAATGTTCTGCCGCAACACCTCATGCGTCGCCTCAGAAGTATACGCGATATGACACCGAATCTGCTCCCGCTCAATCTTCCCCGTCAAAAACGAAAACGGAGTCGGCACCGCGTCCCCCTCCTGCGGCTCAAATCGCGACCAATCCAAGCTCCGCCCATCCAACCGCGGAGGCGTCCCCGTCTTCAACCGAGTCCAAGCCATCCCCAAATTCCGTAATTGCAAGCCCAGCAAGTTCGACGGAGCCTCCCCATTCCGTCCACAATCCGTCTTCGACTCCCCCACATGCGCCAAACCGTTCAAAAAGGTCCCCGTCGTCACCACCACCGCCCCACTGAACGCCGTCCGCCCATCCCGCAACCGCACCCCCCTCACCCGACGCCGCGCCCCCTCCTCCTCAATCACCAACTCCGCCACCTCCGCCTGCAAAAAATGCAAGTTCCGCTCTGCCTCCAATACCTCCCGCATCTTGATCCGATACTGCTTCTTATCGCACTGCGCTCGAGGAGACCACACCGCCGGCCCCCGACTTGTATTCAACAGTCGAAACTGGATCCCCACCGCATCCGCCACCTCACCCATCACCCCACCCAACGCGTCAATCTCCCGTACCAAATGTCCCTTCGCAATCCCGCCCACTGCCGGATTGCACGACAACTGCGCAATCAAGTCGATATTCATCGCCACCATCGCCGTCCGCAACCCCAATCGCGCACTCGCTCGCGCCGCCTCACACCCCGCATGGCCGGCCCCAATCACGATCACATCATATTGCAAAGGCTTTAAAACGATAGGCATAAGGGAAAACGGCGGAGCCTGTTCTATTCTAACTTGAGGAGCATCCCCCTTGAATATTCTCGTCATCGGTGCCGGCGGCCGTGAACATGCCCTCGCCTGGAAACTAGCCCAAAGCCCCACCGTCACCCGCGTCTACGCCACGCCCGGCAATCCGGGCATCGCCGAAGTCGCCCAGTGCGTTCCCCTCTCCGGCACCACGCCCGCCGACTACCTCGCCGTCGCCCGCGAACACCACATCGATCTCACCATCGTAGGCCCCGAAGTCCCTCTCATCGCCGGCGTTGTCGACGCTTTCCGTGCCGCTGGCCTCGCCATCTTTGGCCCCACCGCCGCCGCCGCTCAACTCGAAGGCTCCAAAGTCTTCGCCAAACACTTCTTCGCCCGCCACCATATACCCACCGCCCGCTACTCCACCGCCACCACCCTCGCCGAAGCCGAAGCCGCCATCAACTCCTTCTCCGCGCCCTTTGTCCTCAAAGCCGATGGCCTCGCCGCCGGCAAAGGCGTCCTCATCGTCCAAACGAAGACCGAAGCCCTCGTCGCCGCCGCCCAACTCCTCGACGGCTCCCTCGTCGGCACCGCCGGCTCCCAACTCGTCATCGAAGAGTTCCTCACTGGCGAAGAAGTCTCTTACATTGCCATCAGCGACGGCCAAACCATCCTCCCCCTTAAACCCGCCCAGGACCACAAAGCAATCTTCGACGGCGACCTAGGCCCCAACACCGGCGGCATGGGCGCCTACGTCGACGACCGCATCCTCACCGCCGCCCAACACGAACAAATCCTCCGCGAAATCCTCCGCCCCACCGTCGACGGAATGAACGCGGAAGGAATCCCCTTCACCGGTTTCCTCTTCGCCGGACTTATGATGACCCCCCACGGCCCCAAAATTCTCGAATATAATGTCCGCCTCGGCGACCCCGAAACCCAACCCCTTATGGTCGCCCTCCAGTCTGACCTCGCCGAAGTCCTCTCCCGCGCCGCCACCGGTAAGCTCAAAGACACCACCCTCCAGTGGAGCCCCGACCCCGCCCTCTGCGTCATCCTCGCCGCCCACGGCTACCCCTCCCAAGTCCGCACCGGAGATCCCATCTTCGGCATCGAAGCCGCCCAAGCCACCGGCGCGCAAATCTTCCAAGCCGGCACGGCATTAGTCGAAAACCACCTCCTCACCGCCGGCGGTCGCGTCCTCGCCGTTACCACCACAGCGCCCACCCTCCGTGAAACTATCGGCCAAGCCTACGCCGCCGCGAGCCTAATTCACTTCGACGGCCTACAACTCCGCAAAGATATTGGTCAAAAAGGACTCAAGCGCTGGTAGAATTTTAGGCAAGGCGGGGACGTAGCTCAGATGGATAGAGCGGCCGCCTCCTAAGCGGCAGGCCGGCAGTTCGAATCTGCCCGTTCCCACCATATAAGTCTCCAAAAGCCCGCAAATGTTGTCACGATTCCACGCCCTCTGGACACCTACTACCCGTGGCTATGCCCGACAATAACGAAGTTACGCAACTCCTCGCCAACCTCCGCAGTGGCGAAAACCAAGCGCACGATCAGCTCTTTCCCATTGTTTACAATGAGTTACGGAAGATCGCGGCCAACTATATGCGACGCGAGCGCGCCGACCACACCCTCCAGGCCACCGCCCTCGTCCATGAAGCCTACATGCAGCTCGTCGACCAGACCCGCGTCACCTGGCAAAGCCGCGCCCACTTCTTCGGTGTCGCCGCCCAACTCATGCGCCGCATCCTCGTCGACCACGCCCGCACTCAAAACGCCCTCAAGCGCGGCGGGGACGCCCAAAAACTCTCCCTCGACGATTCCCTCGGCCTCGCCGCCGGTCCGCCCGTCGCCTTCGACGAACTCGACGAAGCCCTTAACCGCCTCCAGGAACTCGATCCCAACCAAGCCAAAATCGTCGAACTCCGCTTCTTCGGCGGCCTAACGGTCGAAGAGGTCTCGGAAGTCATCGGCTCTTCCACCGCTACCATCGAACGAGAATGGCGCATGGCCAAAGCATGGCTCCACGGCCAACTCACCGCAAAACGTCCGACATAAAAACCTTGATGGCTTTTGACCCGCAATTCCGCCCTACTAACTGAGCGGGCAATTACCACTCACAGCCGTCGGAGGACGATAGGGCCGGACATCAAGATGTTCGGCCTTTCTGTTATCATCAGTCCTTCGAGTGACTAAAGAACGCTATAGCCAAGTTAAGAGCCTCTTCCAGTTGGTCCTCGACCAACCCGCTGACCAGCGCCAAGCCTTCCTCGAAAAAGCCTGCGGTGCCGACCGGGCCCTCCAACACGAAGTCCTCCAACTCCTCAACGCCGACTCATCATCGGCTGACTTCCTCTCCCACCCCGCGATCACCCCCGTCTCCCAAATACTCGAACAAGCCGCCCGCGATCAGGAAGAAGCCCCTCCCGCCTCCATCGGACCCTACGCCGTCCAACGCCAAATCGGCGTCGGCGGCATGGGTGCCGTCTATCTAGCCTCCCGCGCCGACCAACACTACTCGAAGTTAGTCGCCATCAAAGTCATCCGCCGCGGGATGGAACAAGACCGTATCATCCAACGCTTCCGCCGCGAACGCCAAATCGTCGCCTCCCTCGATCATCCCAACATCGCCCGCCTCCTCGACGGCGGTGCCGCCGAAGACGGCCGCCCCTACTTCGTCATGGAGTATGTCGAAGGCCATCCCATCGACACTTTCTGCGACCAACACAAACTCTCCACCGAAGCCCGCCTCCGCCTCTTCTGCGATGTCTGCGCCGCAGTCCACTACGCCCACCAGAATCTAGTCGTCCATCGCGACCTCAAACCCGGCAACATCCTCGTCAAGCCCGATGGCACCGTCAAACTCCTCGATTTCGGCATCGCCAAAATACTCTCGTCCGACGGTACCGCCGCCACCGACAAAACCGCCACCTCCATGCGTCTCATGACGCCCCAATACGCCAGCCCCGAACAGATCCGTGGCGAAGCCGTCACCACCATCTCCGACGTCTACTTACTCGGCATCATTCTCTACGAGTTACTCACCGGCCATCGCCCCTATCCCCTCAAAGACGGTATCACCATCGAACTCTTGCAAGTGATGTCCAAGTCCGAACCCGAACCACCCTCCACCGCCATCTCCCGCGTGGTCCAATCTCCCACCAACCAAATCGCCAAGAATCCCACCATCATCTCCGCCACCCGCGAAACCTCCCCTCAAGCCCTTCGCCGAAAACTCACCGGGGATCTCGACGCCGTCGTCCTGAAAGCCCTTCGCCGCGATAGCAAAGAACGCTACCAATCCGCCGCCCAACTCTCCGACGACCTCCGCCACTACCTCGCCCTCGAACCCGTCTCCGCCCTACCCGAAAGTCCGCTCTACCGCGTCCGCCTCTTCTTCGCCCGCAACCGCGCCCTCGCCCTCACCGCCACCGCCGCCCTCGCCCTCATCCTCATCTTCGCCATCGTCGCCGGCTGGCAAGCCCGCACCGCCCGTATCCAACGCGATCTCGCCGCCCGCCGCTTCGAAGAAGTCCGCAAAATCGCTAACTCCTTCCTCTTCGAAGTCCACGACGCCATCGCCCCCCTCCCCGGCACCACTCCGGCCCGCCGTCTCCTCATCGGGAAGTCCATCGAATACCTCAACAATCTCTCCAAAGAAGCCAACAACGATCCCGCGCTCCAACGCGAACTCGCCGCCACCTGGATCCGCGTCGCCAACCTCCAAGGCAACCCCAACTTCCCCCACCTCGGCGACCCCGCCGCCGCCCTGCAAAGCTACCAAAACGCCCTCCAACTCTCCGCCGCCCCCCTCGACCGCGCCGCCGCCCACCAAGGCCTCGCCGACGTCGCCGCAGCCACCGGCGACCCCACCACCGCCCTAGCCAACTACCAAAAGGCCCGCACCCTCCTCGAAACAAACTCCGCCCCGCCTGACACTCTCATCACCAACTACCAAAACCTCAGCAACCTACTCGCGCAAACCGGCCACCACGACCAAGCCCTCCAACTCATCAACAAATCCCCTTCCACCACCAACCCCCGCCTCCTCGCCCTCGCCCAGGCCCGCCTCGCCG
>JANODS010000535.1:0-4366 GCA_031412835.1 Acidobacteriota bacterium
CAAATGCACGACGTGAAGAACCTGTTTGTAGTCGACGGATCAGCGTTTTCCACCGCCTCGGAGAAGAACCCGACGTTGACCATTTTAGCGCTGGCCTGGCGAGCGACAGACAACCTAGCCGAAGAGATCAAACGGGGGAACATTTAGCCCGTCCGCCTAGGCGAACGGGCTCCGCTTCATCGCATATTCCATCGCTTCCTTGGGGACAGTGTACTTGCCCAGCGCCTGATTGCCGATATAGTTCAAATCCTTGAACCCGATCGGGCTCGTATAAAACGCGTCGACGGTCATCTTGCGAACCCAATCGAAAAACGCGACGCCGGCTCCCAACTCATTCGCCCGACGCACCGTATACCCCGTAAAGTCCCTATAAATCGGAGATTTCTGATAAACCAGCTCTTCGCTCTGCCGCTCGGCTAACTCCCGGCCCGCCTCCACCAGCGCGTCCAACATCTGCGTCTGCTGCTCCGGCTTAGCCGCCACAAATGTCGCCCGATACCGCTTCCGCATCTCCGCGTCCAACCACGCCAAGCCGCCGTGGAAGATGTCCGCAATCTGCGCGTTCTGGCTCGCCAGCGTATCGATGAACTCCGGCGCCCCCGCGTCGACCGCGCTACCCGATACGCTATCCGCCGGAACAATCAACACCGCCAAACGCTGAATCGTCGTATACTCGCCAGCCGTAAACGCTTTTACTTTGTAAGTACCGTTCTTAGCCTTCTCCGCGCCCGTTTCGACGTGCACATGCTGCGCCGCCTCCACGTCCATCGCCCCCATCGCCGTCAACCCTAATGCCAGCGACCGGATCAGCGCCCGCCGGTCAATCGTTTCTAACGGTACAAAGTTAGACATTGCCTTTCTTCATCTCCTCGGCCAGATAGTCGCATGCGCGCCAGGCCAATGCATTAATCGTCAACGTCGGGTTCTTATCCGGGTTCGATGCAAAACTCGCCCCATCCATCACAAACAAGTTCTTCATCTCGTGCGTCTGGCAGTAACCATTCAACACGGAGTCCTTGGCCGACTTGCCCATTCTCGCTCCGCCCACTTCGTGAATAATCGTTCCGGGAATCGAAATCCCCTGTGATTCCCGCTGCGAAGCACTCAAACCAGAAACCTTGCCGCCCATCGCGGTAATGATCTCGGCGAAGGTCTTCTCCATATGTCGAGCCTGTTTCCACTCGTAATCGGTCCACTTGAAGTGAAATTTCAGCACTGGAATGCCCCAGCGATCCACGACATTCGGGTCCAACTCGCAGTAAGAATGGATGTTCGGAATCATCTCGCCCCGGCCCGCAAATCCAATCGTATTGCCGTAACCCTCCCGAATCTTGGTCTTCATACTAGCCCCGTAACCATGCCGCCGCGCCGCGCCATGATACGAACCTACTCCGGGCATACCATAACCACCGCCAATTTCAATATGATACCCCCGCGGAAAGTCTAACTTGTTATGCTTGTCCCATAGCCACCATGGCATGAATAAGTGCGCCCCGCCGTAGCCGTCCGTATTGTAATGCGGCATTCCCTCTAGCGCCGGCACCGTCCCCGACAATCCGAAGCCCACCGTATCCATCAGATACCGGCCCAACAGCCCCGACCCGTTCCCCAACCCGTTCGGAAACTCCTTCGATTTCGAGTTCAGCAGAATCCGCGTCGACTCACACGCGCTCGCCGCCAGAATCACCACCTTCGCCTTGATGATCTTTTCCGTCCGCGTCTTCTTATCCACGTACAGCACGCCCGTCGCCTTCCCGTTTTCGTCGGTCAGCACCTCCCGCACCATCGCCAAATCAAACACCTTCAAACGGCCCGTCTTCATCGCCGGGAACACCTGCACCTGCGCCGAACTATACGCCGACGCCGACTGGCAACCCCTCCCGCACTGCCCGCAATAGTGGCACGCCGCCCGGCCATTCAGATTCTTCGTAATCACAGCCCGCCGATTGGCGATGCAAATCACGCCCAACTTGTCGCAGGCCTTCTTCACCAGCATTTCGTGCACCTTCGGCGGCGGTGCGGCGTGAAACTTCCCATCCGGGCACGACGGCACGTTTTCAATCGTACCCGCCACTCCGATAAACTCCTCGGCCTTGTCGTAATAGGGCGAAATATCCTGATACGAAATCGGCCAGTTGAACCCTAACCCGTCCTTGTCGTAAGGCTTAAAGTCATACTCGGCGAACCGAAACGACATGCGCCCATAGTGGTTCGTCCGGCCACCCAGAATGCGCGACCGAAACCATTGAAACTGGCTCCCCTCACCCACCGTGTACGGCTCGCCTTCCAGCTCCCAACCCCCACTGGTCGTCGAGAAAAAGCCGAACGGCTTGCCCTTGCCGAAGTACGCCTTGCCACCCTCCTCCGCGCCCCGATGGTCGTAGTCCGTCGGAACCTTGTGTTCCTTAAACTCGGTCCCGACGTCCAGCATGGGGCCAGCCTCCAACAGCGCCACCTTTAGCCCTTTGGCGGTGAGTACGTGAACCGCCGTGCCCCCGCCCGCGCCCGAGCCAACCACTACCGCGTCAAAGATTTCCTGACTAATCGCATTCTGAGCCATGAGTCCCCATTTCATCACAACTTCCGCGGTAGTGCGAACCACCTCAAAAAATGATCTAATACGCCAAAGCCTGTGATCAACCGCCGACACTTCCTCGCCGCCTCCGCCGCCCCCCTCCTCGCCCAGGATTCGTGGCCTTCCCCGGTCATCGATATCCATCTCCACCCTCGTCGCGACGGCGTCTCCTCCCTCGACCACGTGCAGGGCGGAGGCATGGCCAAAGCCGTCCTGCTCACCCACATTAAGGACCAGGACCGCGCCAAAGAACAACTTGCCCGCCACCCCGGTCGCTTCACCTGGTTCGTCGCCGCCGACCCCTCCCACCCCGGTTCCATCGCCGCCCTCACCCAGGCCCTCAAGGACGGCGCCATCGGCATCGGCGAAATGAAGAACCATACCGCCGCCGACGCCAAGGACATGCGACGCCTCTACGACCTCGCCGCCGACCACAAAGTTCCCGTCCTCATTCATTTTCAGGAAGCCTCTCCCTTCGCCGCCGAAGGCACCTGGAACACCGGCTATCGCCACTTCGACCAGATCCTCAAAGCCCACAAGAAAACTACCTTCATCGGCCACGCCAACTTTTTCTGGGCCAGCATCAGCGCCGATGTCCCCGCCAACCTCGAATACCCCCCTGGGCCCGTCAAACTCGGCGGGCTCACGGACCGCTGGCTCGCTAATTTCCCCAATTTCTACGGCGACCTCTCCGCCAACTCCGGCCACAACGCCCTCACCCGCGACCCCTCCTTCGCCCGTGCCTTCCTCTCCCGCCATCAGAATAAACTCATGTTCGGCAGCGACTGCTCCTGCAAAGACGGCCGCGGCACCGGCAGCGGAGCCCTCCTGCCCTCCCTCAAAGGAAAGTGCGTCGGCCGGGAAACCCTGACCCGTCTCCAGGATTTCTCCTCCCCCGATGTCTTCAAAAAACTCGCCTGGACCAACGCCCACCGCGTTCTTCGCCTCCCCGTCTAGCGGATTTTCCGTAAAACAAATTCTGGAGAGAATTCTTATTCTTTTTCCACTAATTCAAGGAGGGTGATGGATTACCCTTGTTCAGTGGAATGGAGAAAGGGAATGTTTCAATCGTCAGTACAACACCTGTCCGAAGATCAGCTCGAAAAATACATGTTGCGGCAACTGTCCGAACCGGCCGCCGCCGCCGTTGAAGAACATCTGCTCGTTTGTACTCACTGCCAAGAACAGCTCGAACAGCTCGAAGGCTTCGCCAATTCGCTCCGAGCGGTCGCGCCGATTCTGGATCGTGAAGATCAACTCGCTCACAGCAAGCCCGGCCTCGGTCAAAGGATTTTCGATTGGATTCGAAGCCCTTTGCCCGCTCTCGCTTTTGGCGCGGCCGCTCTCTTGGCCGTCCTGATTATCCCGATGGCGTATCGAGCCGGGTCGCCGCAGGGACAGCCCGTCACCCTCGAACTCCAAGCCGTTCGAGCCGCGTCGTCTCCCGAAGCCCCGGTCGGCCGACCTCTCGTTTTGCGAATCGAACTCGCGGGCCTGGCACCGGCCACCTCTTACCGCGCCGAGCTCGCCTCCGATACCGGCACCGTCCAACTCACCCGTTCCCTGCAAGGGGCTGAACCACCCTTCGCTCTGCTCACCATTGACAAAACCCTCCCGGCGGGCCGGTATTGGCTCCGTCTCTACGGCACCGAACATGCCGAAGCCATTCGAGAGTTCGGCTTCTCAATTCGCTGAAGGCTACTTCACCGGATCCGGCGTCAACTGCAACATAAAGCGGATCACCTTCGGCGGATACTCCTTGCGTGCCGGGTTGTAGTTCGCCAAGATCCC
>JANODS010000536.1:0-1977 GCA_031412835.1 Acidobacteriota bacterium
ATCGTCACCATCCTTTGCGACGGTGCCGAAAAATATCTCTCTGAACCCTTCTGGAACGATCCTCAATACTCATGATCCGTGTACAACCTGAACCCTGGGCGGCCATGGTGGCCCACGCCCAATCGACTTATCCGAACGAATGCTGCGGCGTGATGCTCGGCTCGATCGACGACGACAACAAAGTCGTCGAAATCGCGATGAACCTCGAGAACGCCTACACCGGCCCGCAGAACGAGCACTACGAAGTTCGACCGGAAGACTTGCTGATGGCCGACCGGGAGGCCCGAAAGCTGGGGATGGACGTGATCGGGATTTATCATTCTCATCCGGACTGCGACGCTTATTTTTCGAAAACCGACCTGGAAAACTCTTGCCCTTGGTACAGTTTTATCGTTCTCAGCATCCAAAAAGGGACGTTTGATCATGCGAATAGCTGGCTCCCGAATGAGGAGCGGACGCATGCCGCCCAAGAGCCTTTAGAATATTAAGAAAGAAGAAATGGCCAAGATCCTTATCCCTACCCCCTTGCGGCAATACGCCGAAAAGAACAACTCCGTTGATGTCGCGGCTGCCACAGTCGGCGAAGCACTCGCGAGTTTGACGACGCAGTTCCCTGATCTAAAGAAGAACCTGTTCAATGACGAAGGCAAGCTGCGCAGCTTTGTTAACGTTTACGTGAACGACGAGGACATACGCTACCTGCAGAAGGATGCGACCGCGGTCGCCGACGGCGACACGATTTCCATCGTTCCTTCCATCGCGGGCGGCCGATGCTAACCCAGGAAGAAGTCTCTCGCTACAGCCGGCATTTGATCATGCCGGAGGTCGGCGTCGAAGGCCAGGAGAAGCTGAAGGCGGCGAAGGTTTTGTTGATTGGCACCGGCGGCCTGGGGGCTCCGGTGGCGATGTACCTGGCCGCGGCTGGGGTCGGCACGATTGGCCTCGTCGACTTCGACGTCGTTGACGTTTCGAACCTGCAGCGGCAGGTGATCCATGGCACCAAGGACATCGGCAAGAAGAAGATCGATTCGGCGGAAGAAACGATGCGGGACATCAATCCGCTCGTCAAGATCATCAAGCATGAGGTCGCGCTGTCGAGCGAGAACGCGCTGGAGATTATGCGCGATTACGACATCATCGCGGACGGCACGGACAACTTCCCGACTCGTTTTTTGATCAATGACGCTTGCGTCATTCTGAACAAACCCAACGTTTACGCTTCGATTTTCCGGTTCGAAGGCCAGGCAACGATTTTTGCGGCGGAGGGCGGACCTTGCTATCGCTGCTTGTATCCCGAGCCGCCTCCTCCTGGCTTGGTTCCGAGTTGCGCCGAGGGCGGGGTGCTGGGCATTCTGCCGGGCGTCGTGGGCTTGATTCAGGCGACCGAGGTGGTGAAGTTGATCCTCGGGGCGGGCGAGCCTTTGATCGGCCGGTTGATGCTTTACGACGCGTTGGCGATGCGATTCCGCGAGTTGAAGTTGCGGAAGAATCCCGAGTGCGTTTGCGCGACTGGCGGGATGAAGTTGATTGATTATGACCATTTCTGCGGCATTGTAAAGCAGCCGGAGCCGCCGCCGCTCGTGAACGAGATTGGGCCCAAAGAAGTGAAGGCCATGATCGATGAGCGGAAGGACTTCATTCTGATCGACGTGCGGGAGCCGCACGAGTTCCAGATCGGACGAATTCCGACTTCGAACCTGATTCCGCTCGGCGACCTGCCGAAGCGACTGGCGGAGCTCGACCCGAACGCGCAGTACGTACTGCATTGCAAGATGGGCGGGCGCAGCGCCAAGGGCTGCGACGTTCTGCGGGCGGCTGGTTTTAAGCGGGTGCTGAATATGACCGGTGGAATCACAGCATGGTCGGAGCAAGTGGACCCCAGCGTGCCCAAGTATTAGGCGTCTTCGTGCTCGCCTTGGCCTGGTTGGGCTGGGGCGTGGGGGACGTTACATTGGCGAGCGGGTACACGGATCCGGT
>JANODS010000537.1:0-3761 GCA_031412835.1 Acidobacteriota bacterium
CTTGAAACGCCGCCTGATTGTCGCCCGGCAACACCGCGTGCAGAGTAACCCGAACCTCCGCGCCCGCCCGGAAATCCTGCGACGAATTCGCCGCGTACGCCCCTGAAACCACCGCCCCCGCGAATCCGAAGCCGAGCCCGCCCTGTAGCGCCGAGCTCTTCGATTGCGCCAAATCCAGCTTCACCGTCAGCGAAGTCTCGGTGAACTGATACCGCGAAGGCGCCGCCGCTTGTAACAGAAATCGAATGACGTCGTCTCCTGTATCATGCGTTCGGGCCAACGCGACCAATCTTTCCATGCCGCGTAGATACTCCTCGTCAAAATGTTTCTGCGATTCGGCCACCGCGAGTCCCAGCGCCCCGATGATATTCGGAATCTGCCGTAAGTCTTGTAATAGTTCGGAACCATCCATTTCAGTTACTCCGGAACGCGGGCCTCCAGCACCACCCGCAGGGTTACATTCTCACTTCGGTTCTTGCCTCGCCGCAGTCGCCAGGCTATATTCATGGGTTGCAATTGCAGGGTAAATTCGCGGCTTTCTCCTTGGCTCATCTGGAAATCCGCCGACGCGTCCCACGTCGCGATCCGCCAGCCGGCTGGGGCCATCCGCTGCTCGGTCGCCAGCGCCGCGGCAGCCAATTCGGCAATCGTTTGACTAAGTTCCAAGCCACCCCCAGTCAAACGCGGGCCCGCTGTCAAAGCGATCATCCCGAAAGTTTCGGTGGGAGGCGATCCCCCGATAAGTCAAAAAGTTAATCCGGGTCGTACGCCGATCGCTTGGCCGGCGGAGCGACAGGGTCCGAGGAGTGAGTCCAAACGGACGCTTACCCCAGCCCATACACACGCTGCGAGCCGAAAGGCTAGCCGTGAAGCGCAGCACAATCACTTCTTTGGAAAAGCGCTCTGTGGAATAGTCATCCAAACGCGCGCGGAAGCGTGTCCGCTGGATCACCGGCACACAAGTCATCGTCTTCATAGGAGAAGCTCCTCAGTAGAATCCAGTGCGCTCGGCGGCAACCTCGAAAAGAGGAAGGCATAAAAAGCGAGCACTCTTGAAACCAACTATGAAGCCCGCCAGGGAGGCAATCGAAACCCTCCATTGGCGACGTCCAGGCGCAACGCCATTCTTATCTTTTACTTAAAAGACAAAAATAAATCTGAACACCTTGTGAAAGCTGACTTCGACGACCACGAATTGTCCCGAAACGAGTTATCGCGCGCATAGAAACGCTAAACGGCGAATGCCTCCCGAGCCGAGCCGGGAGGCATTCTTTCTTCGTTATTTTCACTTACAACCCAACGCAACTGGCAGGGGCTGGCACCCTCCGACGCCGGACCCTGCCGCGTGCTCCTCCGCCAATCAGCGAACCGATGAGGTTACGCCGATCACCTTTCCAATCACCTCGCCAGAGATCACCAGTTCTACCCGGCGATTCTGCTGGCGACCCTGAGCGGTGTCATTCGACGCTACCGGCATCGCTTCCCCAAAACCCTTGGAGCTTACCGAAGTAGCGGCCATCCCGGCCCCCGTCAGGTACTCGCGGACCGCTTCCCCGCGGCGTTCCGACAGCTTTTGATTGTACTCATCCGTTCCCACGCTGTCCGTGTGCCCCTCGACGTCCAGTCGTAGACTCGGATGCCCGGAGACAATCCCGGCCACCTTCGCCAACTTCTCCCGGGCCAAAGGCCGCAGCGTGGCCTTGTCGGTGTCGAACAGCACATCCGACATGTTCACAATCAAGCCGCGGGCCGTGTCGCGTGTCTGCAGAATGGCGTTGAACTGTTGCAACAGCTTATTGCGCAACTCGGCCTTCTCGGCCTCCAGCTTCGCATTCTGCTGCGCGGTTCGGTCGAGCTCCGCTTGGGCGGCGGCCCGCTGGGCCTCGTTCTCTCGCTTCAACCGTTCCGCCTCGGCCGCCGATGCCGCAACACGGGCATCCGCTTCCAGCTTCAATCGATCCACCTCAAGCTTGGCCGCGGCTGCCCGCGCTTCATTCTCTAGCTTTGCCCGGTCCGCCGCCACAGCCGCAGCCGCGGCTTGGGTCTCATTCTCACGCTTCAAGCGCTCCGCTTCAGCCGCCGCCGCCGCCGCTATGTTGTTTTTCTCCTGCGTCAACCGATCCGCCTCGGCCTTGGCCTGAAGACGCGCCGCTTCGGCAGCCTTGGCCACCCGCTCCGTCTCCGCCAACGCCGCCGCCCGGCCGCTCTCCGCCGTCGCTTCGCGCTCCACGGACTGCCGACGTTCGGTCGCCAACATCTCTTCTTCCTGCCGCTTTACGCCGATCGCTCGGGCATCTTCGGCCGTCTGCACCGCTTCCCGCGCCGTCATCGTGACTGGCTTCCGGCCAGCGTTCCGATTTTGATAAGCTTCGGCCGCCGCCAACGTTTTTTCCGCCTTTTGGAAGGTCTCCGTGGCGAAGCGATCCGCTCCCATCGCTCGGGCGATTTGGACCGCGTTACGAGCCTGATACAGCTCCAGCGGTATCTTCGGATCCGCCTTTAGCGCCAGGGGATTCGACAAACGCGCATACTGCCCCCGCTGCAAAAGCTCGTACTTGGCGTCAATCTCTTCGATCTTCCCCATAGTATCGGGACGAACGACGTTCTCCATGACAATCAAATCGCTCGGCCGGGTGACGGAAAAGTAGGGCTCCGCGGTCACGATCATCCCAAACACCTGAAGATCCGAAGTAACGTTCAACTTGCTCTTGGTGCCGTTGAGTAACACTTCGCCCATGTTCACCGCTCGACCTTCCGGGCTGATCGCCCACATCACATAGGTCAAATACTCCGGACCGAATTTCGTGGCGGGCTGTAAGTCGTCGAACTCGACCTCGACTTCGATATAGCCTTGCTTACTCTCTACTTTCGCCTCGCCTCGGGCCTTGTCCAGCAGGTCGGTGCCGCGAAAGTTGATTTTGGTGGCACCGCTACGGCTACGATAGTTAATAGCTTTGGCCGTCCGCGCGGTGACGGACGTGCGAAAAATGGGGTTGGTGCCCGCGGCCATCCGCGTAGCATTTTCCGATTGTTGCGCCGTGAGCAGGCCGCAAGCCAGAAGTAATCCAGTAAATGGTTTCATCGTGATTATCCTTAAAAATTTGTGCTACTTGGCCGAGACTTTGGCCGGCTGGCCCTTCTCACGCCGGGAGTACTTGTTCAGCAGGGAGAGCAACGGCAACGCCGCTTTCGGTGCCCGCATGCCAGAGGTGACAATCTGGCGATTTTCGATCTTCTTGCCGTAGAGGGCCAAGTTGTCGTCAAGGTCCTGGCGGAGAGTAGCTCCAGAGAGTGCAAGGCCGGCGAACAAACCTTGCGTCCGCGACCAAGAAAGAATTTCCGCGTGCATTTGGGCGTCAGTTTGCGCGGTCGCCGTCCGGCCTACAGGCCCCGCGGCGACGGATCCTTCCGCGCCCAAGGTAAACTTGCTCGAAAGCAGCTTGCCGACGCCCCGCTCGTTCATCACCAGCATGATCAGGTCTGTCTCCGAACCACCGATCTGGAACCCGACTGAGCCGCCTTCAATCCGCACGGTGCCCGGTGCCGACCAGCCGACGCCACTCTTATTCCGGCAGGATAGATAGCCCTTGCCGTACTTGCCGCCAACGATGAACGCCGCCGACTTCATCGCTGGCACGATCACGATGCAGTGGGCGTTGGAGAGCATGTCTTCCGGAATGCCCTTGTCGGGCGCGCTCATCACTTCGGTGAGCACCGCGGTGGCTTCTTGCAGGCGTTTATAGGGTTCGTTGTCCTTGGCC
>JANODS010000538.1:0-2939 GCA_031412835.1 Acidobacteriota bacterium
CGTCGATACCCCTTCCGCCATGGAACGAAAGGTCGCCTAACTAGCGCTCGCCCGCGGCTTGCGACATAAACAACCCAAGCCGCAAGCGACACCGTTTTTGTTTACTTAGGGCCGCGCCCCTTCTCGCCGAACCAGTCGAATTCAACCGCGACATCCGCCCTATCCTGTCCGACCGTTGCTGGACCTGCCACGGTTCCGACGCCGCGGCCAAAGGCATCCGCCTTCGTCTCGACCAACCAACCGCCGTCGCTGCCGCCCGCCATCTCATCGTCGAACGCATCTCCTCCCCCAACAAAATCAAGCGCATGCCCCCGGCCCATACCGGCGCGTCGCTCTCTCCCTCTGAAGTCGCCACCCTAACCAAATGGGCCGACGCCGGTGCCCCCTGGCAAAAGCATTGGGCCTACCTTCCCCCCACTCGCGAGCCCAACCAATCCATCGATAAGTTCGTCCGCGCCCGCCTCGCCCGCGAAGGCCTCGCCCCCTCCCCCGAAGCCTCCCGAGACACCCTCCTCCGCCGCGCCGCCCTCGACCTCACCGGCCTCCCGCCCCTCCCCGGCGAGTTCGACGGCCTCTCCTACGAGCAAGCCGTAGACCGTCTCCTCCAAAGCCCCCGCTACGCCGAACGCCTCACCGCCCGCTGGCTCGACGCCGCCCGCTACGCCGATTCTAACGGCTATCAAACCGACGGCGAACGCCAAATGTGGCGCTGGCGCGACTGGGTCCTCGACTCGTTCCGTGAAAACAAACCCTTCGACCAATTCGTCATTGAACAAGTCGCCGGAGACCTCCTCCCCAACGCGACCCTTAACCAAAAAATCGCCACCGGCTTCCAACGCAACCATCGCGGCAACGGCGAAGGCGGCATCGTCGCCGAAGAGTACCTCGCCGAATACGCCGCCGACCGCGTCGAAACCCTCTCCACCGTCTTCCTCGGCTCCACCATCGGCTGCGCCCGCTGCCACAACCACAAGTACGACCCCTTCACTCAGAAAGAGTTCTACCAACTCTTCGCCTACTTCCACAACATCGGCGAACGCGGCCGCTACTTCAAATTCGGCAACACCCCGCCCTTCATCCACGCCCCCACCCCGCCCCAACAAGCAAAACTCGCCGACCTCGACCGCCGCCTCGCCGCCGCCGAAGCCCGCCTCCGCCCCGGCCGCGCCAAAGGCCCCCTCACCTGGAAGCCGACCCTCGATCAAACCACCCCCGAAAAATACGTCCCCCACTACACCGCCCGTTTCTCCATCGCGGCCAACTTCGCCGTCCCTTCCCCCACCGCCAACATCGTCTCCAAAGCCCTCCCCGAAGCCGAATCCGCCGGCCTCCGCTTCGAACTCAAAGACGGCCATCTCCAAGTCAACCTCGTCATGCGTTGGCTCGATGACGCCCTCCGCGTCGAAACCGAGCGCGTCCTCACGCCCGGCCAAACCCACCATCTCGCCTTCACCTACGACGGCTCCAAACTCGCCGCCGGCATTAAAATCTACATCGACGGCCAACCCGAAAAAGTCCGCGTCCTCGTCGACGAACTCAACCAGGATTTCCTCGTCAAAGAACCCTTCGTCCTCGCCGCGCCCAACGTCCAAATCTTCGCCCGCGCCCTTCCCCCGCTCGAAGTCGCCTTCCTCGCCGGCACAGCCAAAGGCGAAGAAGCCCAACGCCGACAGTTCCTCGAACTGTCCGATAAAACTTCCTGGGCCGAAGTCACAAGAATCAGCCGCGAACGCGACGCCTTCCTCGACGAAGTCCCCACGGTCATGGTCATGCGGGACAGCGGCAAGCCCCTCGACGCCCACATTCTACTCCGCGGTGCCTACGACCACCCCGGCGAAAAGGTCTCCCCCGGCGTCCCCGCCATCCTCCAAAACGAACCCATCACGAACCGCCTCGACCTCGCCCGCTGGCTCGTCTCGCGCTCAAACCCGCTCACCGCCCGCGTCACCGTCAACCGCTTCTGGCAATCGTTCTTCGGCATCGGTCTCGTCAAAACTTCCGAAGATTTCGGAGCCCAAGGCGAATGGCCATCCCACCCCGAACTCCTCGATTGGCTCGCCGTCGAGTTCATGGAATCCGGCTGGAACGTCAAGCACCTCCTCCGAACCATCGTCCTCTCCGACACCTACCGCCAAGCCTCGAAAGTCACCCCCGATCTCCTCGCCCGCGACCCCGAAAACCGCCTCCTCGCCCGCGGCCCCCGCCTCCGTCTCGACGCCGGATCCGTCCGCGACCAAGCCCTCTACCTCTCCGGCCTCCTCGTCGAAAAAACCGGCGGCCCCTCCGTCAAACCCTATCAACCCGCCGGCCTGTGGAAGGAACTTTCCGGCGGTGAAGACTACAAACCCGACTCCGGCGACGCCCTCTATCGCCGCAGCCTCTACACCTTCTGGAAGCGCACCTCCCCGCCCCCCACCATGGCCAACTTCGACGCCGCCGGCCGCGAAATCTGCTCCGTCCGCGAATCCCGCACCAACACCCCCCTCCAAGCCCTCAATCTCATGAACGACGTCACGTTCCTCGAATCCGCCCGCCGCCTCGCCGAAAAGTTGATGGCCCGCCCCGACGGCCTCGCCCACGGCTTCCGCCTCGTCACCGGCCGCCCCGCCACCCCCTCCGAACTCGCTGTTCTCAACGACGCCCTCGAAGCCCATCGCCAGACTTTTCAAAACGACGAACTAGCCGCCCGCAACCTCCTCGCCCACGGCGACTCCCCCCGCAATTCGCAACTCAACGTCTCCGACCTCGCCGCCCACACCCTCCTCGCCAGCCTCCTCCTCAACCTCGACGAAGGAATCACCAAACAATGAACCGCCGCCACTTCCTCTCCTCCGCCGCCCTCGCCTCCCTAGTCAACGGTGCCACCGACTTTGCCCCCAAAGCCAAACGCGTCATCTATCTTTTTCAATCCGGCGCCCCCTCCCAGCTCGAAACCTTCG
>JANODS010000539.1:0-11979 GCA_031412835.1 Acidobacteriota bacterium
ACATGGCTGAAAGCTTGGCGGACTGCCTGCCTTTGCTGCATGACATTGCCATGAGGATGGATGAATGAACCCGGGGCTAATCCTGATCGATCTGCAACTCGCGATTGATGATGCCTCTTGGGGCTTGAGGAACAACCCTGATGCCGAGGCCAATGTCGGCCTGCTGCTCGACCATTGGCGGCGAAACAAGTGGCCCATCGTTCACGTTCGCCACGATTCGCGGGAGCCCAATTCGAAGTATCGCCCCGGCCAACCGCTCCATGCGTTCAAGCCCGAGACGGCCCCGTTGCCGGGCGAAACCGTACTTGGCAAAACGACGTGCAGCGCCTTTCTCAGCACTGATATCGCCGAGCGGGTTGCCGGTCGTCCGCTCGTGATTGCTGGGGTTATCACGAACAACTCGGTGGAGGCCACAGTCCGCTCCGCCGGAGACTTGGGCTTCGCGGTGACCCTTGCTCACGATGCCTGCTTTACCTTCGGGAAGCGGGACTGGTTCGGTGTGGCACGTTCCGCCGACGAGGTCCACGGAATGACCCTCTCCAATTTGGATGGCGAATACTGTAGAGTCTTATCGACTGGTGAAATCTTATGCGCCGCAGAGACCTACTTTCCCTCCTCTCTCTCCCAGCCTTAGGCTGGGCCCAAGAAAAATCGAAACTGAAGATTACTGGCATCCGCTTGGTGAACGTCAAGCCGCGGAAGCCGTACCCGGCGTTCAAGCCCGCGGAAGGGGCTTGGTCGACGCAGTTCGTCGAGATCGCTAACCCGATGTCGATTTATCCCGAGTATAAAGCCCGACGCGAACTGTTCTTCCCGGATGCCGGAAAAGTCCCGAGCTTCACGGTGGAGATCACAACCGACAAAGGCATCACCGGCTATGGCAACGGTGGACCTGGCGGCGGGCCGGTAGTGGTTGACCATCTAGCCAAGTTGCTTGTTGGTCGGGACCCGTTCGACATCGAGCGGAACTGGGATATCTGCTGGCGGTCCACGATGAACTATGGCCGCATGGGCGTCACCATGAACGCGATCAGCGGCATCGACAACGCCATGTGGGACATCGTCGGAAAGGCGCTAAACGTCCCCGTCTACAAACTGCTGGGCGGCGAGGCAAAGGACCGCATCCCGGCTTACTGCACTGGCAACGACGTGGAACAGCACATCAAGTTTGGCTATACCAAACTTAAGCTCGCCATTCCGCACGGTCCGGCCGATGGCCGCATCGGCATGAAGAAGAATCTCGAACTCGTGGAGAGCACGCGTAAGGCACTGGGGCCGGATGGCGAGATCATGCTCGATTGTTGGATGGCGTGGACGGAACGCTACACCGTCGAGATGGCCGAGATGATGGCTCCCTATCGGGTCTATTGGATGGAGGAGGTGTTGCAGCCGCACGACTACGCCGGGTTTGGCCGGTTGAATAGCCAGATCAAATCCACCCGCATCGCGACCGGCGAGCATGAGTATGGCCGCTATGGCTTCCGCTATCTGCTGGAACATAATGGCGCGTCCATCTGGCAGCCGGACTTGAACTGGTGCGGAGGACTGACCGAGTTGCGGCGCATCGGTGCCCTGGCGTCCGCGTACGACATCCCGGTGATCCCGCACGGCGGAGGCCTCAACGGGTCGGTCCATTGGATCCTTGCGAATATCAATGCCCCTTGGGCGGAGCTGTTTCTGCCGGCGCCCGGCGGTCCGAAGGAGGTCTACGAGATCTTCGAGCAAAACTACAACATCTCGCGCGGGCCGGAGGGCATCTACATGCGGCCGCTTGAAAAGCCCGGCTTTGGCTGGGATTACGTGGTTAGTTAAGCCAGCGCCAACGCCAGCCCAAACAGCACGTGCATCGCCACTGGCCCCACCAAGCTACCTGATTCTTCGCGTAGCTTGGCGGCGGCGAGGCCGAGGGCGCTCGATCCGACGACGAGAGCCATTACGGTGGATCCCGGTGCTCTCTGCTTCATCAACACAAGGTACATGGAGCCCGCAAAGAGGCCGCTGGCCAGGGCCGGGATGCTCCAGGCACCCAGCCGCTGTTTGACTGGCGAAAGCGCGGCCTGCAACCAGCCCCGCACAAACACCTCGTCCGCAAAGCCGATAAAGACCCACAGCCACCATTCCCCCGGCACCGCGCCCGCCAGGCCCACACTGACTCCGAGCAGAACACTGACCGGTACCATCCACATCCACGGTAACCGACCCGGTGCCCGTAGACCGTAGTCGCCCGCGCCGGTAAAGTACATCGCGGTCGCGAACAAGAGTAGGATCGCGCGGGAAACTGCCAACTGTTGACCGACGTTGGTCGTCGCCCAGCGTGCCGCTTCATTCGCCCCCAATAAGGCCATCCAAGCGACCGCTACCCCGATTCCGACACTGCGAAACTGCATCATCCGATAATAGAGCTATCTCGAACTCACGAGCCTATTGGCAACTCTCTCTCACGGCGTTCTTCTGGGGCGCGTCCTGGATCTGCGGTCGGATCATCTCCTCGGAGGGGGTCTCGGCCGTACATGGTGCTTTAGGGCGTTTTGGATTCGGTTCGGTCGGCCTGCTGATTTTTCTGCTCTGGCAGCGTCCATGGCCGCCGCTAACTTGGCCTCTCGCACTGCGGCTGGGGGCAATGGGGTTGTTCGGAGTGTTCTGCTACAACATCTGTTTCTTCAATGGACTTCAGACGGTGCCGGCTGGTCGGGCGTCGTTGGTGGCTTCGATGCAACCGATGTTCGTCTTTCTTTTTTCAGCTCTCGTGTGGGGCGAAACCGTGACGCCGCTGAAGATCGGAGGTCTGCTTCTGAGTTTGGCCGGGGCGGTGCTGGTGCTCTCGCAGGGCGACCTTGCGCGGCTGTTTTCGCAGGGCCTCAATACGGGCGACTGGTGGATCCTCGGCTGCGCGGTTTCGTGGGTGACGTATACGCTGCTCGGCCGCACGGTGACCGGACAGATCTCCGCGATTGCCGCGACGGCCTATTCCACGTGGATGGGCACGGCCGCGCTGGTCGTCTATGCCGCCTTTGAGCCAGCGCCGACCGCGCCATGGAGCGTTGCGGTTTGGTTGTCCGCCGCCTTCCTCGGCATCTGCGGTACGACCATCGCGTTCTTGCTCTACCTGAAAGGCATAGGGCAGATCGGGCCCAGCCGGGCCTCTATTTTTATCAACCTGGTTCCGGTCTTCGGGGTGATCCTAAGTTCTCTCTTCCTGGGCGAATCCATCAGCACGGCGACGCTTGTCGGCGGAGCTATCGTGATTGCCGGGGTGCGGATCTTAAATCGTTGATCTGATGAAACACGGGACAGTCGGGGTCGTGGGCACCGGGTAGATAGCCGGTGCTGACCAAGAACTCGTTGACGATCTCGCCGCCCGTGAAGAGAAAGGTCTGCTTGAACAGCTTGCACCAAGCGGCGCGATCCCGCGGATGATGGTCGTCGAGAAAACTGCGGAACGAACCCATCGCCTGAATCCGCTTGGCGTTTTCGATCGCGGCGTTCACCTTCAATCGATTGCGGATGATGCTGGCATCGGCCAGTAGCCGGGCGCGGTCCTCGTCGCCGTATGACGCCACTTTTGCGATGGAGAAGCCGTCATAAGCCTTTTGAAAGCCTTCTCGTTTCTTGAGGATTGTCAGCCAGGATAGTCCGGCTTGATTGATCTCAAGAATCAGACGTTCGAAAAGTTCGTCGTCGCTCTCCAGCGGAAACCCATACTCGGTATCGTGGTAGTGCTGATTCCATTTGTCGGTTCCCTGCCGCACGGCGGCACAATACGATAGGCCCATATGCTCCTGGCTCTCGCCGCTCTTATTATCCAACTGCCGCCGCTCCCTTTGGCGGACCCCTATTCCGAGGCGACGTGGAAAGCATGGACCGTCCTGGCTCGGGCCCGTTTACGGAACGAAGCCAACGTGGAATATACGTGGTCCGGCGCGGGACCAGCCCACCTCGCGTTGATCCGCCGCCTGCCCGATCAAGCGCCCGGCAAGCAGCAGTACGTCGAGTTCCTCAAGGAGACTTACGGTTACAATATTGATCGGCTGAACGCGGCCTACGGCCTTTCCGCCAGTTCGTTCACGGAGCTCTATTCGCTCGACTACCGGTCTCTCGATACTACCCGCCCGGGCGTGCGGCAGGACGATACGACGTTTCTTACTAGACTGAACGACCTGCTTTTGGCGGACGCCAAAAAACTGACGGGCCGGACAGTCCGATTTCTACAATGATCCGTAACTCTAATACGCCCCTTCTCGAATCTAATAGTGGGAGACGAAATATGAACCGTCGATACTTTCTTGCCGCCGCTCTTGGAACTTCCGCCGTTTGGGCCGCCGATCGCAATGTGCGCATCGTGGCCTTCGGACGCAATGGCCAGCGGCAAACCACCGAGGCACTTCCTATGATCACCAAGACTGACGCCGAATGGCGCAAGCAGCTATCGCCCTTGCAGTACGACGTTGCACGCCGCAAGGGCACCGAGCGTGCTTTTTCCGGCGAGTACAATGCGCACAAGGGCGATGGGATCTATCGCTGCATCTGCTGCGATACCGCCCTATTTGATTCCCGCCACAAGTTCGACTCCGGCACCGGTTGGCCGAGCTTTTTCCAACCCATAGCGAAGGAAAATGTCGCCGAGCATGTCGACAAAGCGCTGTTCATGACGCGGACGGAGATCGTCTGTTCGCGTTGCGATGCTCACTTGGGCCATGTCTTTGATGACGGCCCCCGCCCCACGGGCCTTCGGTATTGTATGAATTCAGCCTCGCTGCGCTTTGTGGCGCGGACGAGCGAGAAATAGGAGCCTTCCATGATTCGCCAGATCGCAATTTGCGCACTTTTCGCGGCCTTTGGCTGCACCGCCGCTCCGCGGGGTCCGCTGCCGGACCCGGCCCAGGACATCGACAAGGCAACGGCCAAGGGAAAACAGAAGGCGGTCTTCGCGGGGGGATGCTTCTGGTGCACCGAAGCTGTGTTCGAGGCGGTAGCCGGGGTGGAGAAGGTCGTTTCGGGCTATTCCGGCGGCGACCTCGCCTCCGCTCAGTATGAGTTGGTCGGCTCCGGGCGGACGAATCACGCGGAGGCGATTGAGATCACTTTCGATCCGACGAAGATTTCGTATGGCCAGCTGTTAAAGATCTTCTTTTCGGTGGCTCACGATCCGACGCAACTGAACTACCAGGGCCCGGACCATGGACGACAGTATCGTTCGGCGGTCTTTTATGCGGACGCTGAACAGCAAAAGGTGGTGACCGGGTACGTTGCCCAGCTTGAACAATCGAAGTTGTTCAATGGGAAGATTGTGACCGAGCTTTCGCCGTTGAAAGCGTTCTTTCCGGCGGAGGATTATCACCAGGACTTCGTGAAACTGCACCCGACTCACCCTTACGTGGTCGTGAACTCCACGCCCAAAGTTTCGAAACTGAAGAAGGAGTTTCCGGCGCTTCTGAAGAAGTAGGAGCGGAAGACGTTCGCCAGCGCTGTGACTCGGTGCCACCGCGTTTGGCAGGGTCTCGGACAAATACGGCGACGGGCGGTGCACCTGGGAGTTTGCCCGCTTCACCCGCGCCGAACGGTTCTGCCGCGATTCGTTGCTCCAGCGATCTTGTGGCTGAGCGTTTATGGTTTTTTTACTGGATTGGACCTTCGGGAGCCATGTCCGCGAGCATGTCGGGCGTAACTCTGTGGTGGGTGGCGCGGGGTTGGGCTTCGCGGGCGATGAGGAGGCTGCGTTCGGCGGTGAGGAGGGTGGCTTGGTAGGACTTCATAGCGCGGTCGAGATCCTGGCTTTGGATGCCGCTGGAAATGAACTGGTCGCGGAAGCGTTCGTAGCGTTCGATTTTAAAAAGAGCGTGGATAATCATGTCGCAATCGAACTGTTCGACGATGTTAGCGGGTTGCCAACGGTTCCAGATTTGGTCGGTGAGCTGTTGGACGCGCTCGATGGTTTCGCCGGGGAGTAGGGTGATGGATAGATGGCCTATACGGATCGTGGCGAGGCGGCGGCGGGGGGCCTTGGGGTCAGAGAGCATCGGGAAGCGTACTCTCTGTTATATCAATTGTTGCTCTCGCGAGCATTGTGCGAAGCTATCCAGATGCCGCGGCTACTCCTCCTTTCACTCGCCACCTTAACGCTTGCCTTCGCCCAGGAGGCACCAGAGTACGGACCCGCCAAGGGCACCCTCGTCATCGTCGGCGGAGGCAACCACTCTGGCACCGGCATCTCCGAGACCTTCATCAACAAGGCGGGCGGACTCTCCGCCAAGATCATCATCGTCCCCACTGCTGGAGGCAATCGCAATTCCGATGGCACGATCCAAGTGTTCAAAGAAGAACAGATTCTGGCTTCGTGGAAGAAGCTCGGCTGCACCAACGTCCACATGCTGCATACGCATGATGCGAAAGTGGCCGATACGGAAGAATTTGCCAGAACGTTGCGCGACGCGAGCGCCGTCTGGTTCAATGGCGGACGCCAGTGGAACATCGTCGACTCCTATGCCAACACGCTGACTTATCGCGAGTTCCACAAGGTGCTCGAGCGTGGTGGCGTGATCGGTGGATCCTCGGCGGGTGCGACGATCCAGGGCGACTATCTCGTGCGCGGTGCTGTCGCCGGGCCCAACATCATGATGGCTCCCGAGCCCGAACATCAAAAGGCGTTCGGGTTTCTACGCAAGTCCGCGATTGACCAGCACCTCAACACGCGCAATCGCTGGGATGATCTGATTCCTGTGATGAAGAAGATGCCGGAATTCATTGGCATCGGGCTTTCGGAAGCCACGGCGATCATCGTCACGGGTGATCGCTTCGAGGTGATGGGGAAGTGGAAGGTGACGATTCACGACGCGGCGCGTCTGCATGAGCCTTGGGAGAAGCCGTACTTTGTTCTCTCGGCGGGCGATGTATACAACATGAAGACGAGGCGGATTGAGCGGCTGGGAATCGGGGATCAGAAGCCGGTTGTGATGAAGCAGTAGAGCGCGCCCGCAGCTCCTGGTTAGCCGCGATCTTATTAAACTAAAGCTTATGATCAGGGCTGTACTCTTTGATGTGGACGGGGTGCTCGTTCACCCTTGGCGGTTTCAGTCTCTGCTTGCGTCTGAATATGGAATTTCGCCAGAGATGACGGCACCGTTTTTCCGGGGGCCGTTCATAGAGTGTCTGCGAGGGCGAATCGATGTGACGGACGTTTTGCCGCCGTTCCTTAGGTCGTGGAAGTGGCCTGGCTCCGCGGCCGATTTTATGGCGAAGTGGCTGGTGGCCGAGAACGCTCCCGACAACGAGGTGCTAAGCGTCGTGGCCGCGATCCGAGAGAGTGGTGTCCCGTGCTTTGTAGCCTCTTCCCAGGAGCGGCTTCGCGCACAATATCTGGCCTCGGAGATGCGGTTCGACCAATTATTCGACGGGGTATTTTTCTCTTGCGACCTGGGATATGCCAAGCCCGAAGAGGGATTTTACCAAGCAATTCGGGAACGCTTGGGGTATGCGGGATCAGAACTCCTGTTTTTCGACGATGCGATTGCGAATGTTGCCGGAGCTACGGCGTCTGGCTGGGTGGCCGAGCACTTCACAGGCGTCGATCAATTGCGCCGACACATCGCCCAGTACGTGCGGCCCGCGATGTCTCCAATCGAGCGGCAAGATCGTAAGGCTGCCAGATTGATCCTTGTGGACCAGGAACGCCGCGTTCTTCTGTTTCAGTACGAGGATCAACGCGGCAAATGGTGGGCGACGCCCGGCGGAGGTCTAGAACCAGGGGAGTCTTTCGAGGATGCGGCCGCCCGCGAGGCCGGGGAGGAACTTGGGATCGCATCGCCGATGTTAGAGCGCCTATGGGACAGATTAACCGAGTTTGAGTTGAAAGGGATTCTGTTCCGGCAGACGGAGCAATACTATCTCGTGGCCACCGATGCGGACGAGGTGCGGCTCGACGCGGACGTGCGTCGAGCACACGTGAGCGAGGGGATCGAGGCGGCGCGGTGGTGGCCGCTTGGGGAGCTGCGAACGACGTCCGAGTGCGTTTTTCCGGAGGACCTTTCCGCGCGGATGGACCAATTGGCTGCCGCGGGAAGGCTATAATCCCGCGGCAAAAGGGCGACGGGCGGATCGGATTCACAATTCTTTGCAAAGGGGACCTATGCAGCGGGGTGGTATAGCAGTATCTTGGAAGCCATGAGGACGATTGCGACTGCGCTTTTGATCTGCGGGCTAGCCTTGGCCCAGGGCCCCGGTGGCGGTGGCGGTGGTGGCGGTCGCGGGGGCGGCGGGGGAGGTATGGGCGAAGGCGGGGGGATGCGCGGCCCGATGAGCCCGGCAGAACGCGAGCGGATGATGTTCGATATGGTCTGCGATCAGCTCGACTTGAAGAAAGACCAGAAGAAGCAGTTCAGGGGGATCCTGGATAAGGGTCGGGAGACGGTGCTGCCGTTTCATCAGGACTCGAATAAGGCGCGCGCTCTGATTCGGAATGCGGTGAAGAGTGGGGGCGACCCGACGCCGCTTTTCCAAGCGTTTGGCGGGGTGCAGGCTGAACTAGTGGCCGCGGAAGCAAAAATCTACGGCGAAGCTCTGGCGATGCTGACCGACGGGCAGAAGAAGAAGGCCGACATCCTCTACGCGATGATTCCACAGTTGACCGCACCGGCTCGGGCCGGGCGCTAGCCCATGAGTCCTACCCTCTTGATGGTCGACGACGACATCGAACTGGCGCAGTTGATGCAGGAGTTTTTCGCGACGAAGGGCGTGGTGTTGGAGGTTTGCCACGACGGGGAGAGCGGGCTCGCGAAGTTGGCCGAACGTCGGTACGACTTGGTTCTGCTGGACGTGATGATGCCTCGGCTGGATGGGTTTGCGGTGTTGGAGCGTCTGCGGAAGAAGAGTCGGGTGCCGGTGTTGATGTTGACGGCGCGCCTCGAATCATCGAGCCGGATCCGAGGCTTGGAGGGCGGGGCGGACGACTACTTGCCGAAGCCTTTTGAGCCGATGGAGCTGCTGGCGCGGGTGCGGGCGATTCTACGGCGGAGCGGGGTGCACAGTGGGTCGACCGAGCAGTACGGGCTGCGGGTGGAGCCGGGTTCACGGACGGTGACGGCGGACGGAAACCGGCTTGAACTGACGTCGGTGGAGTTTGACATTCTCGAAATGCTGCATGCGGGTGCGGGACGGGTGGTTTCCCGCGACGAGTTGGCGCAACGGCTGTATCAACGCGATGCGACGGCCTTTGATCGCGCGATTGACGTGCATGTGAGCCACATCCGGAAGAAGTTGGAGGGCATGAGCGCGAAGATTCTGACCGTGCGCGGGGTGGGTTACCAGTTGAGCGCGCCGCCGAGTGAGGGGTAGATGAATTCGATCTTCGTGCGGATTCTGCTTTCCACGGCGCTCTTGTTTGTAGTGTCGAGTGTGGCGTTCATCTCGACCTCGATCTACCTGTTCCGCCGGGATCCGCCGGTGAACAACTTCATGCGGCAGGTGCTGGACGCACAGTTGGCGGACGTGCGGGAGGGTTGGGAGAAAGGAGGAGCGACGGCGCTGCGGACGGAGCTTCAGAAATTGAACGCACGGTTCCGGGGCCAGCACGCGTTGCTGGATGCGAGTGGGCGAGATGTGTTGACGGGTGAGACGGTGGACATCTCCGGCATTGTTATCGGTCGTCCTCCGCTGCGCTTTCCGTTTTTCGGGCCACCGAGGCGGGGCAACATGGCGCATCGGAGTGGGGACGGAAAGTATGTCCTTTATGCTTTGAGCGAGGATCCACGGTTTGAACCGCCGAATTACGCGCCGTACTATCTGCCGATTCTGCTCGTGTTCGTGTTGGGGATCTATTTGCTGGCTTACTACCTGGGGCGGCCGTTGCGGCAGTTGCGAGAGACGGTGATGCGGTTTGGGGCGGGCGAGTTGGAGGCGCGGACGGGATCGAAGCGTCGGGATGAATTCGGAGATGTATCGCGGTCTTTTGATGACATGGCGGACCGGATGCAGACGCTGCTGACGGCTGAGCGGCGGCTGTTGCAGGACATTTCGCATGAGCTGCGGAGCCCGCTGGCGCGGCTGGGCGTGGCGGTGGAGTTGGCGCGGACGAGTGCGGACCGGAACGGGGGGTTGGACCGAATCAAGAAAGAGTCGCAACGGATTTCGACGTTAGTTGGAGAGTTGATCCAGATGACGCGGGCGGAGGGGGACCCGGCGGAGCGGACCGTGGCACCGGTGGATTTAACGGAGCTAGTCGAGGATTTGTTGGATGATTTGTTGATCGAGGCCGACACGAAGGGGATCCGACTGGAGCGGGAGATGGCCGGGCCGATGGTGGTGCAGGGGGATGCGGAGTTGCTGCGACGGGCGGTGGAGAACGTGGTGCGGAACGCGATTCGATATTCGCCGGTGGGTGGTGAGGTGAGAGTGCGGATGGGTAGGGAGGGGGACCGGGCAGTGATTGTGGTTCGGGATTTTGGACCGGGGGTGCCGGAGGAGATGCGGGAGGCGATTTTTCGACCGTTCTTCCGGGTGGAGGATGATCGGGCGCGCATGAGCGGCGGAGTGGGACTAGGGCTGGCGATTGCTCGGCGGGCGGTGCATCTGCACCACGGTGAGATTGTGGCTCGGAATGCGGAGCCGGGGTTGGAGGTAACGATTGGGGTGGCGTTGCGGGGCTAGGCGTGGTGGGGGATGGCTTTGGAGCCATTGATGACGGTGGCTTGCTTCAGCTTCGTGAGTTCCCGACGGGCGATGCGGGCCCATTGGCTGGACGGGTCGAGCTTGAGGTAGGTGCTCCAGTGTTGGACGGCTTGCATGACGTCGCCGGAGGACTGGTGGAGCAGGGCGAGGTTGTAATAGGCGTCGGCGTACTGGGGGTTGAGGCGGAGGGCGGTGTGGTAATGCGAGAGGGCCCGGAGACGGTCGCCGCGTTCGTCGTAGAGGTTGCCGAGGTTGAACTGGGCGAGGGCGTAGTCGGGGTCGGCTTCGACGGCCTTGCGGTACTTTTCTTCGGCCAGAGTCCAGCGGCGCTCGTGGAAGTAGATGGTTCCGAGGTTAACAAGGGCCCCGGCGGCTTGCGGGTTCAGGGAGACGGCCTTTTCGTAGGCGGCGATGGCGTCGGCGATGGGTCCGCCGGTTTGTTCGAGGTCGAGGCCGCGTTGGAACCAGTCGTCGGCTTCGGCGCGCTTTTTGCGGAGATCCTCGATGGAGCGGCCTTCGTGGCGGGGGAACGAGCGGAGTTTTTCGAGGGCGGTCGCGTCGAAATCGAGGAGGAGTTGGCCGGAGATGGAATCCATCTTCTGGCCGGCGAGATGGACGCCGATGCGTTTGCCGTCGGTGAAGATCTTGAGTTCGATGAACGGGTTGGCGATGTGTTGGAGGCGGTCGCGGAGAGACTGGAAGCTACGCTTGATGCGTCCGACGGGCACTTTCTTTTCGCGCAAGGTGTTGAGGGCGCGAAGGGCGATGAGGTCGCCGAGGCCGTACCGATCCTGTTGGGGGATAAGGCCCTGTTGTTCCCAACTCCGGAGATGACGCTCCGTTACCGACAATACGCGTCGGACCTGGTCGCGGGTCCAAGACTGCTGAGTAACCACGTTTCAGTGTCGAGCATAACATGGACTGCTGTGCGGAGGCTGTGGAAAACTACAAAATATTGTGGGTTAGTGCGGTTAGGACGCTATCAGGAGTATCCTATGCGCCAAGATACCGGGCATAAAGGCTGCGCGCAACGCCAACATCCTGGGTTCCTTTTATGATGGCGCGACCGTCGGCGAAGATGGTGAGCTCGTAGGGGGGGAGGAAGAAGCGGAGCGCGAAATCGTTTTGGCGGACAGTGCCGAGGCGTTCGAGGCGGGCAGCGAGTTCGGGCAGGTTGAGGGGGCGGTTGCGCTCGTGGATCTGGACGGCGTTGCGGCCGCAGAGGCTGATGGGGGCGCGGCGTTCGCCTTCGAGGTAGATGAACTCGCGGCGACCGCAGGCGGGGCAGTCAGGATCGGGCGGGGGTTGGTCGATCTGACG